>CANIDW010000181.1 GCA_947466165.1 Comamonadaceae bacterium
CGCGCGAAGCATTGCGGCGCCTTGAAAGCGAAGGCCTGCTGGCATCCCACCCTCGGCGCGGTTTGGTGGTAGCCACTTTGGACGAAGCCGCTATTTACGAGCTCTACAGCGCCCGCGAAGTGATTGAAAGCACAGTGGCCGCGATGGCCGCACGCTTTGCCACCGACGCTCAAATCAGCAGTTTGACGCACATGGTGGCCATCGAATCCGAGATGATCGAAACGCCCGACAAAATGTTTGCGCATAACCGCGCGTTTCATCAGCAAATTTCCGAAGCCGCCCGTAACCGTTACATGGTCAAATTTTTGCAGGCCATCTCGGACACCTCCTCGGCTTTCAGGCAAGCCTCGACGCTGGTGAGTCTGCAGCGCCGCCAGGAAGTGCTGGTTGAGCACCGCGCTTTGGTGGACGCTATTGCGCGCCACGACGAAGACGGCGCCCGGGCCGCGGCCTTGCAGCATGTCAAGGGCGCCTTGCGCGCGCGCGTGGCGGTTCAGCGCGGCGAGTCGGCTGCCAGCCCGGCAGTGACGCGCCCGCCCAGACCCGCCTGAGCCAGCGCCCGCAAGGCTCATTGCCGTGTCAGCAAACGCGGCAGTTCGGCGGCATCGACGCATTTTTCAAGGTCCATGAACCAGTCAACGATTTGTTCGGCCTGGGCTTTGGGAATGGCGCGTTCCGCCAGTTTGTGAAACTTTTCAACCACGTCGGCTTCGCTGGCGAAATCTTTTTCGTTTCCGCGCCCCGCTTGTACCACCTGCTCCATGCGGGTGCCGTCGTTGAGCTCACACTCGACGCGCACCATGTGGCGAAACTTGGAGCCACGCGCTGTGATGTCGGCGTCGTGCCGCACTTGCACTTTGTCGGCGATGCGTATGCGCTGCGGGTCGGCCACCATGTCCTCGGTGAACTGGTTGACGAAGCAGTCGCCTTCTATCAGCCAGGTGGCCACGCAATAAGGCAGGTTCAGCTGCGCTGAGGTCAAGCCCTGCGGGCTGTACTTCCAGCCGACGTGGTCCATGGTCACTTGCGAGCCGTGCACCAGGATGCGCTTGACATCTTCTGCGCCAAACGGGTGCTTCTCCTGCATCAGTCGAACGGCGTCCAGCGTGCTGTGGTTGCTGCCGACGCAGGCGTAAAACTTCAAGGCCACACCCATGGTCTGCCACACCTGGCCCAGGCCCGCCGTCAACTGGGACAGGTCAAAACGGTCAGTTGAGCGTGAGAGTGTGGTGCAAAAGCCGCCGTACTCACTTTCAAACACGTTGAGAATGCCAGTGAAGCCGCGCTCGGCAAACAAGGCGCCGTACAAGCCGCTTTGTGAAGCGCGCCCGGCGTGCATGCGCTTGACCATGGCGCCGTATTGCGCAGCCATCAGCCCAGAGGACTGCGTGCCGGCAATACCCAAAGCGTGCACGGTTTTGTCGACGTCTAACTTCAGGCCACGGGCGGCGGCCGCCGCCGCTGAGAACACACCCAGCGTGGCACCCGAATGCCAGCCCTGTGCAATGTGTTCCTGACCCATGCAGATGCCTACACGCGGGCCGGTCTCGTAGCCCGCCACGGCGGCGGCCAGAAAATCTTTGCCGTTCATACCGGGGCGTGTTTCCGCAATGGCAATCAGCGCCGGCAAGACGACGGCGCCCACGTGCATCACGCCCTGGCGGTGTACATCGTCCAGCTCAAAACCCTGTACCTGTGTGCCATTGACCAGGGCGGCGTGAGGCGCTGACAAGCGCAGCCCGGTGCCCCAGATGGCGCAGCCCTGCGATGTGTCGTGTTCGGCCAGCGTCTGCTGCAAGATGCGCGTCCAAGGCAAGTCGCTGCCATACAGCGCGCAACCCACCGAATCGAGCATCAGCAGCTTGAGGCGCTTGAGCACCTCGGCCGGCACAGATTCATAAGCCAGGCCAGAAACAAATTCGGCCATGCCGCGGGTCTGGGGGTTGTCATGCAAATCACCGTCGCTCGCGTGGCTCATGGGGTTTTTACCTTGAAAAAACTGCTTGAAATTACAGTATACAGTGGTATTCTAAGCGTGCTAAATTCTAAAAAACAGGTTGTTGCTTGAACGATTTACCTTCAACAAAAAGTAGCCCTTCAACTGCCGGGACCGGGCTGGCACATGCATTGGGCGCCCGCAGCGCTGCGCTGACATGGGCAGATCTGCCCCCGTCCGCTTTGCATTGGGCCAAGGTCGGCATAATCGACACCCTGGGTGTGACATTGGCTGGCAGCCGCGAGCCGGCGGCCCGTTTGTGCGCCAAGTCGCTGGACCTCGGCGACGGCCCCAGCCTCTTGTTGGGCAGCAGCCGCCGCACCGGCGCGTTGGACGCCGCCCTGGTCAATGGCACGGCCTCACACGCCCTGGACTTTGACGATTGCAACAACACCATGGGTGGCCATCCGTCAGCGCCGGTGCTGTCAGCCCTGCTGCCGCTGGCCGACGAAAACGCCAGCACCGGCGCCGACTTCGTGTTGGCCTATGTGGCAGGCTTCGAGGTTGAAACCAAAATTGCCCTGGCCGTCAACTTTCACCACTACCAAAAGGGCTGGCACCCGACGGCCACGCTGGGTGTTTTCGGCGCGGCCGCCGCTTGTGCGCGCCTGATGAAACTGGACGCCGAAAAAACCGCCTGCGCCTTGGCGCTGGCGGCCTCATTTGCTGCGGGTATCAAGGCGAACTTCGGCACCATGACCAAGCCGCTGCATGTGGGCAACAGCGCACGCAGCGGCCTGCTCGCGGCACGACTGGCCGCCCAGGGCTTTACAGCCAACGCTGCCAGCGTGTTTGAGCATGAACAGGGATTCCTGGACGTTTTCAACGGCCCGGGCACTTACGACACGGCCCGTGCTCTGGCCGCCTGGGCTGCGCCGCTGGACATCGTGGCGCCGGGCATCGCCATCAAGCAATACCCCTGCTGCGGCAGCACCCACCCGGCGATTGATGCCATGCTGTCCCTGGTGAGAGAGCACGGTTTAACCGTGGACAAGGTTCAGGGCGTTGAAGCCTGGATTCATCAGCGCCGCTTGCAGCACACCAACCGCCCGCAGCCCGGCAGCGCGTTGGACGCCAAGTTCAGCCTCCAGTATGTGCTGGTGCGCGCGCTGATGGACGGTCATGTCAGTCTGGCGCACTTTGATGAACAGGCGCATGAAGACCCGCGCGTGCAAGCATTGCTGCCGCGCATCAAAGTGGCCGCTTATGACGACAGCCAATTTGCCCCAAGCAACCACTTTGGCGGCGCGGTCCGCGTGACGCTGACGGACGGCTCGGTGCTGCAAGCCAGCGTCGATCAGGCCTTGGGCCGCACTTCTGCCCACCCGCTGCCGCAGCACCTGCTGCAGGCCAAGTTCGCGCTGTGCGCCGCCAGCGTGTTGCAAGCCGGCGCCATTGAAGCCGTGGCCGAAGCTGTTGAAGGTATTGAAAATATCAGCGACATGCGCCAGCTCAGCGGCCATCTCGCCTGCGTCCTGATCTGAATTAACTAGAAAGCACCTTTTAAAAATGCAAGAGAAAAAATATGACGTGATCGTGGTGGGTAAAGGCAATGCCGCTTTGTGCGCCGCGTTAGCTGCCAGTGAGCAAGGTGCCAAAGTGGCCATTCTTGAAGCGGCTTCCCCGGATGAAAGCGGCGGTAACAGCCGCTTTGCCGGCGGCGTGATGCGCTTTGCTTTTGCCTCGGTCGAAGAGCTCAAAAAAGTCGTTGACCTGACCGATGCTGAAGTGGCCGAGAGCGACTTCGGCACCAACACCACAGACGAGTTTTTTGACGACCTGTTTCGCCTGACGCAGTTCAAGACCGACCCGGAACTCTCCGAACGCCTGGTCACCCGCAGCCTGGACACCATGGTCTGGTTGCGCTCCAAGGGCGTGAAGTTTGTGCCCAACTACGGCCGCCAGTCCGCTGTGGTCAACGGGCGGCGCCGCTTTTTCGGCCGTATGCCGCTGGAAGTCTCCGGCGGTGGCTCGGGTCTGGTGCAGTATCTGGACCGTGCCGCCGAAAAAGCCGGCATCGACATTCACTACAACACGCGCGCCAAATCATTGGTGATGGACGGCGAAAAAGTCGTCGGCATCAATGCCAGCTGCCAGGGCGAAAGCCTGCGTTATATGGGCCGTGCAGTGGTGCTGGCCTGCGGCGGTTTTGAGGCCAACCCTGAAATGCGCACGCGCTATTTGGGCCCCGGCTGGGAACTGGCCAAGGTGCGCGGCTCGCGCTTTAACCAGGGTGACGGCCTGAAGATGGCGCTGGACATTGGCGCTGCCAGTTACGGCAACTGGTCGGGCGCGCATGCCACCGGTTGGGACTTGAACGCCCCGCCGCATGGCGATCTGAGCGTGGGTGATCAGTTCCAAAAACACAGCTACATCTTTGGCCTCTTGATCAATGCCAACGGCAAGCGCTTTGTCGACGAAGGCCTGGATTTCCATTCCTTCACCTACGCCAAGTACGGCGGCGAGGTGCTCAAGCAGCCGGGGCAGTTTGCCTGGCAGGTGTTTGACGCCAAGGTCAGCAAGTTGCTGCGCTCGGAGTACCGCATCAAGATGATGACCAAGGTCAGCGCCAACACCATCGAAGAGCTGGCCACCAAACTCGAAGGCGTGAACCC
>CANIDW010000182.1 GCA_947466165.1 Comamonadaceae bacterium
GTAAAACTGGAAAACTGAATTTCGCAGGCAGATCTTTGTGCTGCGTCAAGTTTCCGTTAAGGTCATTTCAATGGCAGCCTGAAAGCTTGCGGCTGTGTATGGAACTACTTCAAGGAGCGCTTTATGACTGCTAGCCCATTTTCTTTTCGCGGCCTGGCTCTGACCCTGCTGGTCGGCCTGACCACATTGCTGGCCGGTTGCGCCGCCCTGGCGCCCCTTGCACCACCACCGCCCAACGACCCGGTGACTTTGCGCATCAATGTGTTTCGCGGCTCCAGCAACATTCCCATCTACATGGCCATAGAGCGTGGTGACTTTGCCCGACGCGGCATCAAGCCGGAGCTGCAGTTCACGCCCAACTCTACGCAGCAGCGTGAGGGCCTGGCGGCCGGCAAGTTTGAGATTGCTGTGGCTGCGGTGGATAACGCCGTGGCTGTGATCGAGGTTGCCAAACAAAACGCGGTCATCGTTGCCGGCGGTGACGGCGGCATGAACGAGATGATGGTGCGCCCCGACATCACCCGTGCTGCCGATGTGCGCGGCAAGACCTTTGTGGTGGATGCACCCAACACGGCTTATGCATTGATCGGCCGCAAAATTTTCAAAAATGCAGGCCTGGTGGATGGCAAGGACTACCAGCTCAACCCGCTCGGTGGCACTGAGGCACGTACCAAGTCGCTGGAATCGCCGGCCGGGCCTGCCACCATGCTCAACCCGCCTTGGACTTTTGTGGCCAAGGAGCGCGGCGCCAAGAGCCTGGGCCGCACGATTGATTTGTTTGGACCTTACCAGGCCAGCGGTGTTTATGTGATGCGCCCCTGGGCTGCCGCCAATGCGGGTGCCCTTGAGCGGTTTTTAGGCGCATACATCGATGGTTGCCGCGCTACCCTGAACAGCGCCAACCGGGCCCAGGTGCTGGACGTTCTGCAAAAAAGTTTCCAGCTCGACAAGGCCAAGGCAGAGTTGACCTACGAAGCGCTGACCACACCCGGCCACGGCCTGAACAAGGACTGCGCCATGAACATGGAAGGCTTCAAGAACGTACTCGCGCTGCGCGCCGAAATGGAAGGCCAGTGGGGCGGCGTAGCACCTGCGCCTGACCGGTTCATGGACCTGAGTTACTACCAGCGCGCCTTGCAGCACGCAGGCCGTTAAGCCCTTTCCTTGCCTCCAACAGCCCCAGCCTGAAAGTCGTCATGCTGGCGGCTCTCAGCGCGTAAATGCTGTCTGAACGCCATGGCGAGCGGTGACATTTTCCTGCCTCTAGGGTGAACAATGTGCCAGGCTGAGGGCAAGGGAAATCCTTCAATATGCACAACGCTGACCCCGTGCTCTTTTTGAAGTCCATGCAGGCAATGGCTTGACACCACACCGATACCCAACCCGCCAGCGACGGACTCCTTGATGGCTTCGTTGCTTCCCAGCTCAAGGCGGACATCGGGGTGAAACTTCGTTTGCCGGAAAAATAAATCACCCGCCATCCGTGTCCCGGAGCCTTTTTCCCGAAGGATGAAGCGGCGACTGGCCAGTTCATCCAAGGGCACTGACTTGCGCTCTGTCAACGGGTCATTGGCCGAAGCAATCACCACGATCGGATTGGGCATGAACGCTTCGTCCGCCAGGTCCATGTCAGCTGGCGGCATGGACATGATGTACAGGTCATCGAGGTTTTCGCGCAAGCGCTGAACGACCCCGTCGCGGTTCAGAATTTCCAGCGAAACGTCAATGGCCGGATAGCGCGTACAAAAACTCCCGATGATGCGCGGCATGAAGTACTTGGCCGTACTCACCACCGCCACCCGAAGCTTGCCGCGTGACAGCCCCTTGATGGCATCTACGTTTTGCTCAAAGGTGTCCCATGCCTGGGCCATTGAGCGCGCCGTTACAGCCAGCTCTTGACCCACCTCAGTGAGATGAATTTTCCTGCTGATGACTTCATACAGCGGCAGGCCTACAGACTGAGTCACCTCTTTCAATTGCATAGACGCCGTCGGCTGGCTGACGTGCATCTTTTTGGCCGCAGCGCTCACACTGCCGGTGTCGGCCAAAGCCACGAAGAGGCGAAGCTGTCGAAAGGTGGGGTTCATAGTTTTTTATCTATTCTTGGCAGGTAAAAAATCGATTTTACAAAATGAACTCGCATTTTTAAGATGGCATGGAGGAAATCCGCATGCAAAACCTGTTCGATCCCGCCATCTTGTTTTTTGTCGTCGGTGTTCTGGCCGGCGCTATCAAGTCAAACCTCGAAATACCGACGGCTATTTCTCGCTTTTTGTCGCTCTACCTGCTCATGGCTTTAGGGCTCAAGGGTGGCTTTGCGCTGTCGCATTCAGGGCTGACCGCCAACGTGGGCATCAGTCTGGGGGCAGCCATGGCGCTGGCCATTGGTATCCCCTTGCTGGGTTATTGGTTTTTAAGGCACTTTGTGTCAAGGTTCGACGCAGCGGCTGTCGCGGCGACTTACGGGTCGGTCAGCGCCGTGACTTTTGTGACGGCCGTTCAATATCTGGAAAACCAGCAGTTGGCGTACGGCGGGCACATGGCGGCAGCCATGGCATTGATGGAGTCTCCTGCCATCATCATGGCGGTCCTCTTTGCCAACGCTTTGCGCCAGAAGTCCGGCCCGGATTCAACCCAGCCGAGTTTTTCCATGGGCAAGGTTTTGCACGAGTCTTTCACAGACGGGGCTCAGCTGCTGCTGCTCGGAGCGATGCTGGTGGGATTGCTCTCGGGCGATGCAGGCAAGTCAGCCATGCAACCCTTTTCCGGGGACTTGTTCAAAGGCATGCTGTCGTTTTTTCTGCTGGACATGGGCTTGATGGCTGCGCGCAATTTACCTGAGGTCAAAGGAAAGTCCCCGGCGCTGATTGCATATGCGGTGCTGGGCCCGATCGTGCATGCGAGCCTGGCCCTCGGCCTGGCCTACCTTTTGAATTTACCGGCGGGAGACGGGGCCTTGCTGATGGTCCTGGCTGCCAGCGCCTCTTACATTGCCGTGCCGGCTGTTCTCAGGTACGCCGTGCCTGAGGCCAGTCCATCGCTGTATTTCGGCCTCAGTTTGGGGGTGACTTTTCCCTTGAACATTTTGTTCGGGATTCCGGTTTATGTCAGCCTGGCAAAAGTGGTGCTCAATTGATTCGATGAAGGGAGCCCATCTTCAACCTTTAGGCCAGGTTGATCGGCAGGCACAACTCATAGCCTTGGCCCCAGACTGACTTGATCGCTGCTTCATCACCTTCGGACTGCACATCCTTGAACTTCTTGCGCAGGCGGGCCACCATCTCTTCGAGAGCGTGCTTGCTGATGGACTGTTCAGCATCATCGTCGGCATAAAGGTCGCAGAGCACGCCGGAGCTCAGTGCCCGGCCTTTGGCCTGGATCAGGGCCAGCAGCAGCGTTTTTTCGCGGTGGGTTAAGCGCAGCTTTTGCCCGGGATGCGGACCCTGCAAGGTGCGGTCCCGCAAACGCAGCGACCATTCATCGGTACCTGCGGTTTTTTTGATGCGGCGAGCCAGGCTCATCAGTATCAACACCAGCTCATCCGGCGCGGTCGGCTTGGACAGGTAGATGTCTGCGCCCCCCTCCTGGTAACCGGTGATGCGATCTTGCAAAGCCACCCGCGCCGTCATGATCACAATGCCCGCTGCCGGCAGACTTTGTCGGATGCGCCGACTCAGACTCAAGCCGTTTTCACCCGGCAGGTTCAGGTCGAGAACGTACAAGTCAATGGCCTCGCGAGCCATCACATCGTCCAGCGCTGCAGCGCTGTTGACGGCATGAACGATAAAACCGTTGGCTTGCAAGTGAACAACAATTTCTTCGCGCAGCAGACGATCGTCTTCGACCAGGGCGACGACCAGCGGGGAAGAACCGGTTTTTAATGACGAGGATTTCAGCTTGCTCAATTTGGAACCCTGACAGTAAAAGTAATCTGTTGATCTGCTTGCCGGTAGTCCACAACAGCGCCAATTTTTTGGGCGGCTGATAAAACCAGGCTCAAACCGATGCCCATGCCCGGCTGATTTTGAACCCCCGGGTGCCGGTAGTAGCGCTCAAAAAGTTGGGACTCATCAGGCACCTTGTCCGGTGCGACTTGATTGGATATTTCAAAACAGGTCCAACTGGCCGCTGGCGATTCGCCCCGGGTAACTTCCGGATGACCGGTCACTGTCAGCAAGATGGGCGTGGTGTCCACGCTGTATTTCACCGCATTGCTGATCAGGTTTTCAAGCAACAAGGAAAGCATCTTGCGGTCTGACAAAAAAGCAGCGCCAGGCTCAATGCGAAGTTCGAACCTGTCTTGCGACGAATACTCGTCCATGAACTCATGAACCAGCTCGCTGGCAGGCATCAGTTCGCGCTGCAGCATGAGGTCTGAACGTTCGATTTTGTTGGAATTGGCAACATGCTCAATCATGTCGTCCATGCGTTTGATGGACGTGTCAATGCGTTGAATGCGATGTATCGATTCGCTGTCACCCGCAACAGCACGTTTGAGTGTGGCCAAAGAAAATTGAATGGTGCCCAGCGGAGTTTTGAGCTCGTGCGTCAACATGTCGATCAGAGCGCTGCGCTCCTTTAACTTTTCTGCGCTAGTTCGCGCATTCAC
>CANIDW010000183.1 GCA_947466165.1 Comamonadaceae bacterium
CGTCAATCAGCTCATTGGGAATGCCGGCGGTGCCGAAACCGCCAATCATCACGGTGGAGCCGTCCTTCACATCGGCCAGGGCCGCCGCGATGGACGGGGCAATCTTGTTGATCATTCAAAAGCTCCAGATAAAAGATGGTTTGAATTGTCATCTATGACTCTGCCACCCAAACAACCAAGTTTAGGGGCACCACTGGCCCGACGCCGGGCACACCGTGCCGGGCTGGCCATTCACCCAGACTTGCTCTTCTTTGAGCTGCTTGGCGGCCGCAGGGTCAGTGTCCAATTGAATCTGCAGTGCCTGCGCCACACCGGTGTTTTCAATCGGCAGTTCCCACGTCAAAAACAATTGCGTGCAATTCCGCTCTGGCGCAAAGTGCGCTGCATCAAAACCGTTCGCGCCGCGCTCAATGACCGCATGCGGCTGGCCGGTGTCAAACACCACGGCGGTGCCTCTGTTCAAAGGGATACGCTGGCCGGTGAGGGGGAAATGCAAGTCCAGCCCCCGGTCTTCGCTCAAGAACAGGTTGGCAAAGGCTGCGCTGCCGTACTGCGCGCCGTCGTGGTGGTACCTGGCGCCGCGGCAGGCCATCAGGGCCAGCTCGCAGTCAGCCAGCTGCGGCAGGCCCAGTGAGCGCGTCCAGTCCGACATGGCTTGCACGCAGTGGCGCAGCTGCGGCCAGCGCGCCCGCGTGCGGGCCAGCGGCAAGGCTTCGACGTCGCCGGGCACCAGCGCCAAGTGCAGCGTCACCTCACGCCGCCAGTCGGCCGTGACTTTGGCGGGCGGCGCCGGCACATCGAGCGTGGCCGTGAGCACGCGCGCACTCACACTGCGGCTGCGCAGGGCCTGGCCGCTTTGGAAAAAGCAGACATGGCTGGCGGGGGCACGGGGGCTCATCGGGGTCAGTGTAGACAGGGCAGCGCGTGCTACGCTTTCGCCCATGTTCACGCCCTCTCAAGCCAATGTGCGCCAGTTCTTTTGCGCGGTGTATGCCAAAAGCCTGGCCGGCACGCCACTCGACGCGATGGAGACCATCGTCAGCCAGTGGATTGACGAGCACCCCGAATACCACGCTGATTTTGCCGATGCCGAGGCGGCAGTCGACAAAATGTACGAGGTGAAAGACGGCAAAACCAACCCGTTTTTGCACCTGTCCATGCACCTGACGATCAGCGAGCAATGCTCGATTGACCAGCCGCGCGGCATCCGGCAGGCGGTCGAGTTGCTGACGGCCAAGCGCGACTCTTTGCACGCGGCCCACCACGAAACCATGGACTGCCTGGGCCAGATGGTCTGGGAAAGCCAGCGCGCCGGCCGCCCGCCCGACGGCGCGGCTTACATTGACTGCGTGCAGCGGCAAGCCACGCGGGACTGAACCCGCACCCCAGGCCGCCTGAAACAAAAAAACCGCCTTGCGGCGGTTTTTCATCAAGGCCAAGGCCTTTGGTTTAGCGCCAGCGGCTTTGTGGCTCGACCTTGAGATCGCCCGGCACGCTCGCCAGGTAGTTGGCTATTTGCTTGAGTTCGGCGTTGCTGTACTGCTTGGCCATGCCGGCCATGATGGCGTTGCCGCGGCCAACAACCGCGTTGGCGTCGTTTTTATAGGACTTCAGGGCCACAAAAAGGTAGTCGGCATGCTGACCGCCGATTTTGGGATAAGACGGATCAATCGGGGTGCTGAAGTTCGCGCCATGGCATGAAGCGCAATTGGCTTTGCCCAAAAGTGCGGCCACTTGGGCACTGGGGGCTTTGACTTCCTTGGGCGCCGACTGGCCCGGGGCCACGCCATGGCCACTGTAGTAAGCCGCCAGGTCTGCCATGTTCTGGTCGGTCAAAGTCTCTGAAATGCCGCGCATGCTGGGATGTTTGCGCTCGCCTTTTTTGTAAGCATTGAGGGCCGCCACGATGTATTTTTCGCTTTGGCCGGAGATCATGGGCACTTTGTAGACTTCAGGAAAGCTGGCCTGATAGCCCTTGATGCCGTGGCAGCCAATGCACATGGCGTTGATGGCCTGGCCGGCTTTGGCGTCGCCTTTGAGCTCTTGGGCCTGAGCAGTCACAGTGACAACAGCCACAAGGAGAGCAAAAAAAGTGGTGAACAACTTGGTCATTTTGCGAGCACAATCCGGTGAGATTCAACTTAAAAACACTGCGGATTATATCTGTGTGTTCGGGTGCGCAGGACGCTGACAGCCAACTGACAAGCTCGAGCACTGTGATGCCGCATCAAGGCCCAACAGACATGAAATTTCAAGGCTCCCAGAACTACGTTGCCACCGATGACCTGATGCTGGCCGTCAATGCATCGGCCATGTTGCAAAAACCACTGTTGGTCAAGGGTGAACCCGGCACCGGCAAAACCATGCTGGCCGAAGAGGTGGCGCAGGCGCTGAATCTGCCGCTGCTGCAGTGGCACATCAAATCAACCACCAAGGCGCAGCAGGGTCTGTATGAGTATGACGCGGTCTCGCGCCTGCGCGACTCGCAGCTGGGCGAGGAAAAGGTCAAGGACATTCACAACTACATCATCAAGGGCGTGCTGTGGCAGGCCTTCACCGCCGATGCGCCGGTGGCTTTGCTCATCGACGAGATTGACAAGGCCGACATCGAGTTTCCGAACGACCTGCTGCGCGAGATCGACCGCATGGAGTTTTACTGCTACGAAACGCGCGAGCTGATCAAAGCCAAACACCGGCCGCTGGTGTTCATCACCTCTAACAACGAAAAAGAACTGCCTGACGCCTTTTTGCGCCGCTGCTTTTTTCACTACATCAAGTTCCCTGACGCTGACACCATGAAAAAAATCGTGGACGTGCACTTCCCAGGCCTCAAAAAAGAGCTGCTGGCCGCCGCCATGAAAACCTTTTATGACGTGCGAAACCTGCCGGGCCTGAAGAAAAAACCCTCTACCAGCGAGCTGCTGGACTGGCTCAAGCTGCTGGTGGCAGAAGACATCTCGCTGGACGCGCTGCAAAGCAAAGACAACAAAGTGAGTGTGCCGCCGCTGGTGGGCGCGCTGCTCAAAAACGAGCAGGACGTGACCTTGTTTGAAAAACTGGTGTTCATGCAGCGCCAAAACCGATAAGGCAGGTCTTTGATGAAAAATTCTTTGTGGTTTGAGGGTCTCACCGATGCGCTGGGCTTCATGGGCGGCTCGCTGCTGGGCTTTGGACTGGGCCGCTTGCTCGGGCTGGACATTTTTGACCAGGGTTACAGCAACAGCGTGATCGGCGGCATTGTGCTGGTCGGCCTTGGGGGTGGCATGGCGCTACAAGGCGTGCGGCACTGGCGGCAGACGCGCAACACCGGCGACCAGGAACAGTGAACACGCCGATGCGCTGGGTACAAGCCATCACGCTGTCAGAACGCGGCATCACACTGCGACCGCTCACGCTGGCAGATGAAGCCGGCTTGATCGCGGCGGCCAGCGACGGTGAACTGTGGCGGCTGCGGGTCACCTCCGTCCCCGAGCCGCAAGACACACGCCAGTACATTCAAACCGCGCTACAAGCCTGGTCTGAAGGCCATCGACTGGCTTTTGCTGTGACCGACAGCGCCAGCGGCAAAGTGCTGGGCTGCACCAGTTACCACGACATCTTGCCGGCAGTCCAAAGGCTGGAGATCGGTTTCACCTGGTACGCCGCCAGCGTGCAGCGCACGCATGTCAACACCAGTTGCAAGCTGATGATGCTGACCCACGCTTTTGAAAGCCTGGGTGCCAAAGTGGTGGGCTGGCGCACAGACAACTTCAACTTTGCTTCGCAGCGCGCCATAAAGCGCCTGGGCGCAAAGCTGGACGGCGTGATCCGCGGCCACGCGCTGCGCCGCGACGGCACGGTGCGCGACACCGTGATGTACAGCATGACGGCCGGCGAATGGCCTGAATCCAAAGCGCAGTTGCTGAGTTTGCTGGCGCGTTAAGGAGGCAGCCATGCTGATCGATTTTTTCTATACCCTGCGCTCGGCCAAGCTGCCGGTCTCGGTCAAGGAATACCTGGTGCTGCTTGAAGCGCTGAAGGCTGGCGTGGTCGGCCCGAACAGCGGCGGGGATGGGCATGGTGAGGGCGAAGGCGCTTACAAGATTGACGACTTTTACTACCTGAGCCGCACGGTGCTGGTGAAAGACGAAAAGCACTACGACAAGTTTGACCGCGCCTTTGCGTCTTACTTCAAGGGCGTTGAGATGGTGGCCGACTTCAGCCAGGAAATTCCGCTCGAATGGCTGCGCAAAAACCTGGAGCTGGAGCTCAGCGCCGAGGACAAGGCCAAGATCGAGAAGATGGGCTGGGACGAGCTGATGGAAACGCTGAAAAAGCGTTTTGAAGAACAAAAAGAACGCCACGAGGGCGGCAGCAAATGGATTGGCACGGGCGGCACCTCACCCTTTGGCGCCAACGGCTACAACCCGCAGGGCATCCGCATCGGGCAGGAAAAAAATCGCAACAAGAGCGCAGTGAAGGTGTGGGACCAACGCGCTTACAAAGACTATGACGACACGCAGGAGCTGGGCACACGCAACATCAAGGTGGCGCTGCGCCGGCTGCGCAAGTTTGCCCGTGAAGGCCATGAGGACGAGTTAGACCTGGACGAGACCATCCA
>CANIDW010000184.1 GCA_947466165.1 Comamonadaceae bacterium
GCATGCGATTCCTGTCAGAGGGAGGACGATCTTAGGGGTTTCAGCCCAAGGCGTCTACCCCAAAAGGGGCGCTTTCAGCCGGCTTAAAGCCGTTTTACAGCCTCAGCATCCCTGTCGCGGCGTTCCAACAACATGTCTTTTATCAATCTAAAGTAGCAAAAGCATCTAAAGCCATTTGCACTTTGAGCATGAATCCGGTATGGTTCTGCAAAATCTTTATCAGCCAAGCCGGCTTGGCCTCAGTTTTTGATACCCCATGACTCTCCTCCGTGCGCTCGTGCTTCTAATATGTGTCCTGGCTTTGCCGGGCTGCATGAGCTATTCGACGAAGGCCGTTGCTGAGTTGGATCACGAAAGTGATGCGTTCAAGTCCGCTGAATGCCAGAATTCACGCCAAAACGCCGGAATTCATGACAATTTTAAAAATATCAAATTAGTGGCCGGCTCTTCTTTGATGTTGATTGCGGGTCCCGTCATGGCCATACCTGTGCTGTTTGCTAACGTGGGCTTGAACACGGCAGACCACTTAAAAGCCAACGAAATCAAATCCAACTGCGGCGGGCAAACCCTGAGCACTGAAAAAGTGACCCAAAGCATCGCCGTAGACACAGGGCTGGGGCTTTTAACCGGCTCAGTGCTCAGTGGTGCATCCGTGCCCATCGGCACGACATTGGCCAGCAAACCCTGAGCCAGGCTCTTCACCGTCTCAAGCTGCCCCTTCTTCTGGCAGCTTAATCCCAAAGCGCTACCGCAGCGTATTTCGACCCGGTTCTGATTTGCGTTTTCACGCAAGTGCTCCCATTTAAATTCGCTTAAAACATTTAAGCTAACGCAAATTATTTTATTTTTGCGTTTGAAACGAATTTAGCCGCCCTGCTCAAGACCATCGGCTTGTGTTTTGGCCGGCAGACCAGCACACAGCATGATTTTTTTACCCAAACGCTTCAGCCGGGGCCTATTGGCCACGCTGATCTTTATCAGCGCTGTCAGCCAGAGTCAGGCAGCCGAGGACTTTGCCGCTTGCCCGCAATTTTTTGCCAAAGGCAAGCCGCCCCTTGTTCCCACACAGCCTAGGCACCGGGCGCTTTGCTATGACGCCTTTGCCATCTTGCATTCAGGTGAGAGCAAAACGCCGGTGTTTGTGGCGCAACGCCTGAACCGGGCCGCTGTGGCTGATGCAGGCGAGAAAAGAGTCGACAAGTTTTTTGCCGATGCCCGGCTGCGCTCTGCCGAGCGCGCCACCCTGGAGGACTACAAAGGCAGCGGTTTTGACCGCGGCCACATGGCGCCTGCCGCTGACATGCCGACACCCCGCGCCATGGCCCAAAGTTTTTCTTTGGCCAACATGGTGCCGCAAGCACCCGAGCACAACCGGGGCGTGTGGGCCAAAACAGTGGAGTCTGCCACCCGCAAGTACGCTTCCCGCGCGTCGGGCCATGTTTACGTCATCACCGGCCCGGCTTATCTGCCCAGCATTGCCTTGAGTCCAGCCATCGGGCCGGGGCAAGTGCGCGTGCCCAAGTACCTTTTTAAGCTGGTCTATGACGAAGATAAAAACCAGGCCTGGGCCTTCTGGCAAGAAAACACCAATACAAGCCCGGCCGCTGCGCCTATCAGTTACGGGGAACTGGTGAAAAGAACCGGGGTCGAATTTTTGCCGGGCGTCAAAGCCGAAAGTGCTTTAAGGCCTTGAGTTTCAGTGAAGTCATCGTCTACTTAACCATGCCTTTAATCTTCGGCATCACATCCACATAGGTATGAAGGCGGGCGGTTGGCTCTGGAATCCCCGCAACATAAGATATAAAACCGCTCCATTCACCGCCATTCGAAGTGATAGCCCTGATCCGCAAATCTAAGTTGTCACCATACTCACGAAGGCTTGGTGCAACACCGACACGCAACTTAACCTCATAAGTGCCAGTTATCTCTGCCGCAAGCCCAGATCCATCTGCTAAGGCGACGACTTTGAGGGAGCAGTCCTTTTTTTCACACCTACCATCAAATACAAAGACTATTTCACGCCCTTCGTTAACCATCACAACTTCAACACCCAGCGTTTCAGGGTTTGTCTTTGAGAAAATATTTAGTAATTTAGATCCATGGTTCTCGTAAGACTTCTCATTCTGAGAATACAAAGATCCGGTAATTATTGTGTTGGAGAAATGAACCACCAGTTTAGCCATAGCAGCAATCCTTTCGCTGATAGATTGTTGGCATCAAAAAATATTGAGTTGCGTTCGGTACTTTGCAAGCCAAGCTAAATGTATAGCGCCCGGCGGCACGAATCGAATACACAAGGAGCCAGGCGCGCCAAGCCAAAATCCTCTTTCTTTCTAAACGCTTTTTCTAAAATTGACTGTGTAAAATTTCTATGTGACCGGGTTTAAAAAAACGGTCTTCCAATAGCCGGTGTAGCTCAGTCGGTAGAGCAGCTCATTCGTAATGAGAAGGTCGGGTGTTCGATTCATCTCTCCGGCACCAACTCCCTCTGAAGAGGCCCCTGGTCCTAGTGACTCGCAGGGGCTTTTTCTTTTTACCTGAGCGCCAGCAGTGCGTAATAGCCGCGTCCCAAAAACTCACGCACGGCTGTGTCTGCGTTTTTGAATGCTCTGGCGCTGGGAAGAAAGTCCATGAGGGTTGTCTCGCGGGCTTCAACGCCAAAATCGACCGGGTAGGCTGTCACCACAAAACCGGCTTGCTCGAACAATTTTTTGGCGCGAGGCATGTGAAATGCAGATGTCACCAAAATAATCCGGCTCAGTTGCGGGCCAAGTGCCTGTTGGACTGCAGTGGCTTCTTGTGCGGTGTTTTGCGCGGGTCCGCTCACCCGCATGGCCCCAGCGGGCAGGCCCAGCTCAAGGGCTTTGCGTCTGAGCACTTGTCCCTCGGGTTCTTGTTCGCCTTGCCAGGGCATCAAGCCACCGGTGAACACCAGTTGCGGGGCCTTGCCGGCGCGAAAGAGCTCGACGCCACCCGAAAACCGACTGGACGCTGATCCGAATTGCGGCACTACGCCTTGCTCAGCCTGTATATGACTCAACATGCCACTGAGCACCACGATGGCTTGTCCGGGTGCCAGCGACTCGGGAGCCAGCGGCAGCTGATGCTGCTCCAAGGTCCTGAAAATACGGTCAGACACCACCGGCATGCTGAGCCCGTACAAAAGTACGATGGCCAGCAGGGCGGCAGCGCGGGAGCGCTTGAAAGCCGCCCACAACATCAAGCCGAGAATCAGCCCGATTGGCGACAGCGCAATGGGCAACAACTTGTGCAAGTAAATCATCGGTCAACCAAGGCTGGGACAGCGGGCCAGTTCGGGTCAGTGGCGGTCAGTGGGGACAGCTCAGTCCAGCTTGATACCGGCTTTGGTGATGATGCCGCCCCATTTACGCGACTCGCTGTCGATGAAAGATTTAAACAGCTCGGGCGAGCCGCCACCCAGAATCAAACCCTGTTTGGCCATGTTCTGTTTGAATGCAGGCTCGGCCATGGCAGCGTTGACGTCGGCGTTGATGCGCTTGACGATGTCTGCACTGGTGCCGGCGGGCGCAAACAAACCATTCCATGCGAGGGCGTCAAATCCAGGGAAACCGGCCTCTGCCACGGTGGGCAAATCAGGTCGCGCTGCCAGTCGCTGCGGGCTGGTCACTGTCAGCAACTTGAGTCGCCCGCCTTGCACCAAAGCCAGCAAAGCGGGCTCAACGGTCATCAAGGCCTGGGTTTCTCCCTGAGCCACTGACAGAGCTGCGGGAGGCGAGCCGTTAAAAGGCACATGCGTGGCCTCAAAGCCGGCCGTGCTTTTGAGCAACTCCATCGACAGGTGCGATGAACTGCCCAAACCCACCGATGCGTAGCTGACTTTGTTGCCTTGCGACTTGGCCCATGCCACAAACTCGCGCAGGTTGTTGGCCGGGTGATTGGCCGGCACGGCCATCACGTTGGGCTGAGAAGTCGTCAAAATAATCGGCAGCAGGTCTTTGGCCGGGTCATAAGGCATCTTCTTGAACATGAAGGGGCCAAAGGCAATCGGGCCGTTGAAGCCAATGCCCAGCGTGTAGCCGTCCGGCGCGGCCTTGGCCACGGCGTCCATGCCAATGGTGCCGCCGGCACCGGGCTTGTTTTCCACCACCAGGGGCTGGCCCCAGCGGGCTTTGAGTGTCTCGCCCATGCTGCGCACAATCACATCCAGAGAACTGCCAGCCGGCGCCGGCACGACCACGCGCACCGGTTTGTCCGGCCAGCTTTGGGCGGCCACCGGCAGCGCGCCCAGAGCGCTCAGGCTCAGCGCGGCCATCAAGACCTTGGACAGTTGGCGTTTAGATGCATGGAAATTCATGACGTGTCTCCGGGGATGAAGTCGTGGGGGTCTGCGTGCCTGAGATTCACATCATAGCGATGGCACCAGGGCTGAACAGGCCACCCGCTGGCATGATTCCGACTCTGCCAGAATCTGTTCACCGCAAAGCCTGCTTCCACGGAGCTCATCAATATGCATCACGTCAGTATCCGCAGTCATATCGTTGATCGGGTGCTTGCCCGGCGCGGTAAGTTCCACTGGTTTGAACAGCTGGACCCCAGTCGCACGGCCTTGCTGGTGA
>CANIDW010000185.1 GCA_947466165.1 Comamonadaceae bacterium
AGGCCACACGGTGCTGCTCACCACCCACTACCTGGAAGAGGCCGAGGCCTTGTGCAGCCGCATCGCCATGCTCAAGCAGGGCCGTATGGTGGCCCTGGCATCCACCTCTGATTTACTTCAAAGCGCCTCCTCCAACGTGCTGCGTTTCAAAGTTGACAGCGAACTGCCCCTGGCCCTGGCAAGCCGGGCGCGCGTGACTGGGCGCATCGTGCAATTTCCCGCGCACAACGCCTTGGAAATTGAGCAGTATCTGGCGGCGGTACGCCAGGCCGGTTTGGTGGCGCAGGATGTGGAGATTCGCAAGGCTGACCTGGAAGATGTTTTCCTGGAAGTCATGTCCGGCAAAGTGCCTGGTGCTGTGGTGCCCGCAGAGGTGCCGGTATGAAGGGCGGTTTAGAGATGACAGGCTGGCAGGCGCTTTTGTACAAAGAGGTTTTGCGCTTCTGGAAAGTCGGCTTTCAGACGGTGGGTGCACCCATCCTGACGGCGGTGCTTTACATGTTGATTTTTGGTCATGTTTTGCAAGATCAGGTCAAGGTGTATGGCAGCGTCAGCTACACGGCATTTTTGGTGCCGGGGCTGGTGATGATGAGCGTGTTACAAAACGCGTTTGCCAACAGCTCATCCTCGCTGATCCAGAGCAAGATCATGGGCAACCTGGTGTTTTTGCTGCTCACACCGCTGTCGCATTGGCACTGGTTTGTGGCTTATGTGGGCTCCTCTGTGGTGCGCGGCCTGGCGGTGGGCGCCGGCGTGTTTGTGGTGACCGTGTTTTTTGGCCAGCCCGGCTTTGTGGCGCCGGTCTGGATTGTGGTGTTCGCTGTGCTGGCAGCGTCTTTGCTGGGCGCGCTCGGGCTGATTGCGGGCTTGTGGGCTGAAAAATTTGACCAGATGGCGGTGTTTCAGAACTTCATCATCATGCCGATGACTTTTTTGAGCGGCGTTTTTTACTCGATTCACTCGCTGCCCCCCGCTTGGCAAACAGTCAGTCACCTGAACCCGTTTTTCTACATGATTGATGGTTTCCGGTACGGGTTTTTTGGCGTGAGCGATGTCTCCCCCTGGCTCAGCCTGAGCATCGTCGGCACGGCGCTGCTGGGCACTAGCGCGGTGGTACTGCACCTGCTGAAAATCGGCTACAAAATCCGCCATTGACCTGGCTTTCATTGACCACCCCATCAACCCATGACAAGCGAAGAACTCCAAGCCATCATCAGCGCCGGTCTTGACTGCCAGCATATTGAGCTCTCCGGCGACGGCCAGCATTGGTACGCCACCATCGTGTCCAGCGCTTTCCAGGGCCAGCGGCTGATCCAGCGCCACCAGCGGGTTTATGCCACGCTGGGCGGGCGCTTGCAGACCAATGAAGTGCATGCTCTGTCGATGAAAACCTTCACGCCCCCCGAGTGGGCCAGCCAACAAGCCAAGACCGAGTAGCCCAAGCCATGGACAAGTTACGCATCAAGGGCGGTCAGTCACTCGCCGGCACCGTGGATATTTCGGGGGCCAAAAACGCCGCCTTGCCCGAGTTGTGCGCAGCGCTGCTCAGCAACGAGCCGGTCATCCTGACCAATGTGCCGCGGCTGCAAGACGTGTCGACCATGCTCAAGTTGATTCGCAACATGGGCGTGAGCGCCGAGCAGGGCGCTGCCGGCCAGAGAGACTCCGGTACTGTTCTCATTGACGCCGGCGCCCTGAATAAGCCCGAGGCGCCCTACGAACTGGTCAAGACCATGCGTGCTTCGGTGTTGGCACTGGGCCCGCTGTTGGCACGCTTTGGCCGTGCCACGGTCTCGCTGCCGGGGGGTTGCGCCATCGGCTCGCGGCCGGTGGACCAGCACATCAAGGGCTTGCAGGCCATGGGGGCTGAGATTACCGTGGAACACGGCTACATGGTGGCCCGCCTGGCACCAGGTCTCACACGCCTGCAGGGCTGCCACCTCACCACCGACATGGTGACCGTGACAGGCACCGAAAATTTCATGATGGCTGCCTCCCTGGCCGAAGGCGAAACCGTGCTGGAAAACGCGGCCCAGGAGCCCGAGATCGGCGACCTGGCTGAAATGCTCATCAAGATGGGTGCGCGCATTGAAGGTCATGGCACGCGGCGTATTCGTATTCAGGGCGTTGAGCGCCTGCATGGCGCCAGCCATCAGGTGGTGGCTGACCGCATCGAGACCGGCACTTTCCTGTGCGCCGTCGCCGCTGCCGGCGGGGATGTCGTGCTGCGCCACGGAAGGGCCGACCACCTGGAAGTGGTCATCGAAAAACTCCGCGAGGCCGGCGCCAAAGTCACGGCGGGCGAGGGCTTTATCCGCATTGTGTCCAAGGGCCGGCTCAAGGCGCAGTCCTTTCGCACCACCGAGTACCCGGGCTTTCCGACCGATATGCAGGCGCAGTTCATGGCGCTGAACGCCATCTCGCACGGCACCAGCAAGGTGACTGAAACGATTTTTGAAAACCGCTTCATGCACGTCAATGAAATGGTGCGCTTGGGGGCTAACATTCAGATCGACGGCAAAGTGGCGCTGATGGAGGGTGTCGCAAAACTCTCAGGCGCGACCGTCATGGCCACCGACTTGCGGGCCTCGGCCAGCCTGGTCATTGCGGGCCTGGTGGCCGAGGGCGAGACAGTGGTCGAGCGTATTTACCACCTGGACCGCGGCTACGATCAGATGGAAAGCAAACTGCGCGGCATAGGCGCTGACATTGAACGGGTCAAAGCATGATCACACTGGCACTGTCCAAAGGACGGATTTTTGACGACATCCTGCCGCTGCTCAAGGCGGCCGGCATCGAGGTGCTTGATGACCCCGAAAAATCCCGCAAATTGATTTTGCGTACCAACCAGCCCGACGTGCGCGTGGTGCTGGTGCGCGCCACCGATGTGCCGACCTACGTGCAGTACGGCGGCGCCGACATGGGCGTTGTCGGCAAGGACACGCTGCTGGAGTCCGGTACACAAGGGCTTTATCAGCCGCTGGATTTACAAATTGCCAAGTGCCGCATCAGCGTGGCAGTGCGCGACGGTTTTGACTACTCTGCTGCTGTGCGCCAAGGCAGCCGGCTCAAAGTGGCCACCAAGTACGTGGCGATCGCGCGTGATTTTTTTGCTGCCAAGGGCGTGCACGTGGACCTCATCAAGCTGTATGGCAGTATGGAACTGGCGCCTTTGACCGGCCTGGCCGACGCCATCGTCGACCTGGTGTCTACCGGCAACACGCTCAAGGCCAACCACCTGGTGGAGGTCGAGCGCATCATGGACATCAGCTCGCGCCTGGTCGTCAACCAGGCCGCGCTCAAGCTCAAGCAAGCGCCGATTCGCCGCATTATCGACGCCATGGCCAAGGCTGTGGCTGCCTGACCCGCCATGACTCTGCAAGCCCGCCCCGCCCGCCTGTCCACTGTAGACGCTTCGTTTGAATCGGACTTCAAGGCGCGGCTGCATTGGTCGGCCGAGGCGGACGCCGCCATCGAAGAACGTGTAGCCGCCATCCTGGCTGATGTGCAGCTGCGTGGCGATGCCGCAGTGCTGGACTACACCCAGCGCTTTGACGGCCTGACGGCCGCCAGTGTGCAGGCGCTGGAGCTGACGCAGGCCGAACTCAAAGCGGCCTTTGAAGGCCTTCCTGCGGCCCAGCGCACGGCCTTGCAAGCAGCCGCTGCGCGGGTGCGCAGCTACCACGAAGCGCAGAAAAAAGCCTCGGGCGAGAGCTGGAGCTACCGCGACGAAGACGGTACTTTGCTGGGCCAAAAAGTCACGCCGCTGGACCGTGTGGGCATTTATGTGCCCGGCGGCAAGGCGGCTTACCCGTCTTCGGTGCTGATGAACGCGATCCCCGCGCAGGTGGCCGGCGTGGGCGAAATCATCATGGTGGTGCCGACGCCGCGCGGCGAGAAAAACCCGCTGGTGCTGGCCGCCGCCTATGTGGCCGGCGTCAGCCGTGCCTTCACCATCGGCGGCGCGCAGGCTGTCGCCGCGCTGGCCTACGGCACGGCCACGGTGCCTGCGGTAGACAAAATCACCGGCCCCGGCAATGCCTACGTGGCCGCCGCCAAGCGCCGCGTTTTCGGCACCGTGGGCATCGACATGATCGCCGGCCCCTCCGAGATTCTGGTGCTGGCCGACGGCAGCACACCGGCCGACTGGGTGGCGATGGATTTGTTCAGCCAGGCCGAGCACGACGAGCTGGCGCAAAGTATTTTGCTCAGCCCTGACGCCGCTTACATTGACGCCGTGCAAGCCGCCATCGACCGCCTGCTGCCCGCCATGCCGCGCGCAGCCATCATCGCCAAGTCACTGACTGACCGCGGCGCGCTGATCCATACGCGCGGCATGGAAGAAGCCTGCACCCTGAGTAACCGCATCGCACCCGAGCATCTCGAAGTCTCTAGCCGCGAGCCCGGGCGCTGGGAGCCGCTGCTCAAACACGCAGGCGCCATTTTCCTGGGCGCTTACACCAGCGAAAGCCTGGGCGATTACTGCGCCGGCCCCAACCATGTGCTGCCCACCAGCGGCACGGCACGCTTTTCAAGCCCGCTTGGGGTTTACGACTTTCAAAAACGCTCCAGCCTGATCGAAGTCA
>CANIDW010000186.1 GCA_947466165.1 Comamonadaceae bacterium
GAATACGTCGGCATCACCGACACCGAGGCGCTGTCGGCATTTCATTACCTGTGCCGTACCGAGGGCATCATCCCGGCGCTCGAGTCCAGCCACGCAGTGGCCTACGCCATGAAAATGGCCAAGACCATGCGCACTGACCAGTCGATTCTGGTCAACCTGTCGGGGCGTGGCGACAAGGACATCGGCACCGTGGCCGACCTGTCCAACGCCAGCTTCTACTGCCGCCCTTCCTGCCAGGGTCAGGGCGTCAAGGGCGGCCCGGCCGGCACTGAGCAAGTGATAGGTTTCAAGTCATGAGTCGTATTGAGCCCGTGATGAGCGCTTTGCTGGCGCAAAAGCGCAAGGCGCTGATACCTTATGTGACCGCTGGCTTTCCGTTTGCCGACATCACGCCTGCGCTGATGCACGGCATGGTGGCCGGTGGCGCTGACGTCATTGAATTGGGCGTGCCTTTTTCAGACCCCAGCGCTGACGGCCCGGTGATTCAAAAAGCCGGCGACCGCGCGCTGGCCTTTGGCATCGGCCTGGTGCAGGTGCTGGCCATGGTGCGCGAGTTCCGTCTGCAAGACAACAAAACGCCGGTGGTGTTGATGGGTTATGCCAATCCGGTCGAGGCTTATGACTTCAAACGTGGCGCCGATGCCTTTGTGCGCGATGCGGCTGCCGCCGGTATTGACGGCATTTTGATCGTGGACTACCCGCCGGAGGAATGCGTTGACTTTGCCGCCAAGCTGCGTGGGCTCAATATGGACCTGATTTTTTTGCTGGCCCCGACCAGCACGCCCGAGCGCATGGCACAGGTGGCCCGTGTCGCCAGCGGCTATGTGTACTACGTCTCGCTCAAGGGCGTGACGGGTTCAGGCGCACTCGACATAGACGCCGTTGAGGCCATGCTGCCGCGCATACGCGAGCACGTCAGCGTGCCGGTGGGCGTGGGTTTTGGTATTCGCGACGCTGCCACCGCCAAGGCCATCAGCCGGGTGGCTGACGCTGTGGTGATCGGCTCAAAGATCATCCAACTGATAGACCAGCAGCCGCGTGAGCAGGTGGTGCCTGTCGTGCGTGAGTTCCTGACCGGTATCCGCAGCGCACTGGACGCATAATTGCGCTTGATTTAAGGAAACAAGATGAGCTGGCTCGAAAAACTGCTTCCACCCAAGATCACACCCACAGACCCGACTGAGCGCCGCAGCGTGCCGGAAGGCTTGTGGATCAAGTGCCCCAGCTGCGAGGCTGTGCTTTATAAAACCGACCTCGAAACCAACCAGAACGTCTGCCCGCAGTGCAGCCACCATCACCGCATCGGCGCGCGCGCCAGGCTGGACTCTTTTCTGGATGCAGAAGGTCGCTACGAGATCGGCCAGGAAGTTCTGCCTGTCGACCCGCTCAAGTTCAAAGACAGCCGCAAATACCCCGAGCGCCTGAAAGAAGCCTTAGAGAACACCGGCGAGACCGATGCGCTGATTGTCATGGGCGGCGCGGTGCACAGCATCGGCGTGGTTGTGGCTTGTTTTGAGTTTGACTTCATGGGCGGCAGCATGGGCAGCGTGGTGGGCGAGCGTTTTGTGCGCGGCGTTCACGCAGCCATTGAGCAAAAAGTGCCCTTCATTTGCTTTACCGCTACCGGCGGCGCGCGCATGCAAGAGGGCCTGCTCAGCTTGATGCAAATGGCCAAGACCAATGCCGCACTGACAAGGCTGGCCAAAAAAGGCCTGCCTTACATCAGTGTGCTGACCGACCCGACCATGGGCGGCGTGAGCGCCGGCTTTGCTTTTGTGGGTGATGTGGTGATGGCCGAGCCCAAAGCGCTGATCGGCTTTGCCGGCCCGCGCGTGATCGAGTCCACCGTGCGGGTGACCTTGCCTGAAGGATTTCAACGCGCCGAGTTCCTGCAGACCAAGGGCGCCGTCGATTTGATCTGCGACCGCCGCGAATTGCGCATCACCATTGCCGGGATGCTGGCCATGCTGATGCGTCAACCGGTCGACGCCGTCGACTAAGTGAATGCCCCGGGCGCCGTGCCACCGGCACGCCCCCGGGCCGAACCATGCGTGCCAACTTCCATGCCTGAGACCTTGACACTTTCTGAGCTGCCCTTGTTCCCCCTGGGCTCTGTGCTTTTTCCCGGAGGTTTGCTGCCGCTGCGTATTTTTGAAGTGCGCTACCTCGACATGATCGGCAAATGCCGCAAAAACGGTACGCCTTTCGGCGTGGTCGCACTGACGCAGGGCACTGAAGTGCGCCGGCTGCAGGACGAGACAGGCGACGGGGATTTCCCAACTGAAAGCTTTGAAGACATAGGCACCCTGGCCAGCATCACGGAGTTTTCAGCGCCGCAAGCCGGTTTGGTGATGGTGCGCTGCACAGGCACCCAGCGCTTCAAAGTAAGCCGCAGCCATCAACTCAAACATGGACTGTGGATGGCCGAGGCCACAACCCTGCCCGACGATCAGCTTGTGCCTGTGCCGTCCGACTTGAAAGCAGCCAGCGATGGGCTGAAAAAGGTGATCCGTACCCTGCAAGAGCGAGATGTGCCGGCAGATCAGATGCCTGTCTTGCCCCCCTATCACTTCGATGACTGCGCCTGGGTGGCTAACCGCTGGAGTGAATTGCTGCCCATGTCGGCCAAGCGCAAGCATCAACTGATGGCGCTGGACAACCCGCTGTTACGGCTGGAACTGGTGAACGACATCCTCGATCGCAGCGGAATTTCTACCTAGCCTGCCGGCCGGGACTCAAAGCCCCGCTTTAAAACCTAAAATCAACACTTTGGCAGACCGCTTGCCTTTGACTCTTTTTTTTGATCAGTTCTTTTCCGGCTGCCCTATGTCCACACCCAACGCCCTGCCCCATGACGCCACCGCCGCCCCGGCCGTTGACGATAACCAACTGATGGCCGAGCGCCGGGAAAAGCTCAAAGCCCTGCGCGCAGGCGGCATTGCTTTCCCTAACGATGTCAAACCAGGTCACCGCGCAGAAGCTCTTTTTGCGCAATACGACGGTAAAACCAAAGAAGAGCTTGAGCCGCTGGCTGTCAAGGTCAACGTGGCCGGCCGCATGATGCTCAAGCGCGTCATGGGCAAGGCCAGCTTTGCAACCCTTCAAGACGCGTCTTTCGGCCCCTCGCATGGCCGTATCCAGGTCTATATCAACAACGAAGGCGTGGGCGAAAACTTGCACAACGCCTTCAAACACTGGGACCTGGGCGACATCGTGGCCGCCGAAGGCACGCTGTTCAAAACCAAAACAGGCGAGCTGTCTATCCACGCCACCGGCCTGCGCCTGATCACTAAGAGCCTGCGACCGCTGCCCGACAAGTTTCATGGCGTGGCCGACCAGGAAGTCAAATACCGCCAGCGCTATGTGGACCTGATCACAGACGAAGCCGCGCGCAAGCGTTTTGTGGCGCGCAGCAAGGCGGTGAGCAGCTTGCGCGAGTTCATGGTGGCCCACGAGTTTCTGGAGGTCGAAACGCCGATGCTTCACCCGATTCCGGGCGGCGCCAATGCCAAACCCTTCAAGACGCACCACAACGCGCTCGACCAGGAAATGTTTTTGCGTATCGCACCCGAGCTGTACCTCAAGCGCCTGATCGTGGGCGGTTTTGAGCGCGTATTCGAGATCAACCGCAGCTACCGCAACGAAGGCATCAGCGTGCGGCACAACCCCGAGTTCACCATGATGGAGTTCTACGCCGCCTGGTGGAACTACAACGACCTGATGGCCTACACCGAAGCCTTGATCCGCGACGTGGCGCAAAAAGCCTGCGGCACGCTGCAACTGAGTTACGGCGGCAAGCCGGTAGACCTGAGCCAGCCTTTTGAACGCCTGACGATCCGTGAAGCCATCCTCAAGCACACCGACGCCGGCGCGAATGTAGACGACGCAGTTTGGCTGACCAACGCCGTCAAAAAACTAGGTTGCACTGAGCAAAAAGACCGGCTCTCGTCGCGCTCGCTGGCCAGCCTGCAAGTGCTGTACTTTGAAGAAACAGTCGAAGTAAAGCTCTGGCAGCCCACCTTCATCATGGAGCACCCGACTGAAATCTCGCCGCTGGCCCGTGCCAATGACTCCCGCCCTGAAGTGACCGAGCGCTTTGAGCTCTACATCACCGGCCGCGAGTTCGGCAATGGTTTTTCCGAGCTCAACGACGCCCAGGAACAAG
Organism: Comamonadaceae bacterium; assembly: GCA_947466165.1. GTDB lineage: Bacteria > Pseudomonadota > Gammaproteobacteria > Burkholderiales > Burkholderiaceae_C > Polaromonas. The sequence continues at coordinate 4,166 of CANIDW010000186.1, forward strand.
CTGCGCGCTTTCACTCGCAAGTCTCAGCCAAGGACTCCGGCGATGACGAAGCCATGTTCTACGACGCTGACTTCGTGCGTGCCCTCGAATACGGCATGCCCCCCACCGGCGGTTGCGGCATCGGTATTGACCGCCTGATGATGCTGCTGACCGACAGCCCCAGCATCCGCGATGTCATCCTGTTCCCGGCTCTGCGCCGCGAGCACTGACATCGCGCCTTGGCTCATTCCCGCGAAGCCTGCCCTCGACCTGATCGGGGGGCGGGAATCCATCCCCCGCATCTGCCCGCGGCCCTGGCCCATGAAATACCTCCAAGGCTACCCCGACGCGCTGCGTGAGCAAGTGCAGCAACTGATTGCCGACGGGCAACTGGGAACGGTATTACTCAAAAAATACCCCGAAGTCCATGGCGTGCGCACC
>CANIDW010000187.1 GCA_947466165.1 Comamonadaceae bacterium
AAGGCCCGCGACCGCGCCTGCACCGCGCCGCCGGCTACGCCTGGGTCACGCTCATGCTGGCCACTTCCGTTACAGCTTTTTTCATCCGCGACTTTAAACTGCCCAATCTAAATGGCTTCACGCCGATTCACTTGCTCATACCAGTCACCCTGGGCGGACTTTTCTTTGGCCTGCGCGCCATGCTGGCAGGCAACTTCAAAGCCCACCGCTTGGGTATGTGGACTGTCTACATCAGTGCGTGCCTGATTGCCGGGGCCTTCACGCTGCTGCCGGGGCGTTATTTAGGCCGACTGGTCTGGGGCACTTGGTTGGGTTTGTTGTGAGGCTAACTCAATAAGCGACGCCCTTTCAACCGAAATCCCATGAGTGCTCTGCCCTTCTGCCCTCAATGCCGTGCCAGTGAAAAAATCTCTGATCGAAGGTATTGGCGCAATGCGATCCCGAACTGAGTTCGTCAAAAAGGCCTGAGCTCCGCATGCTTAATATTTCCAAACTGTGTCTGTCCTACCCGGACTGTGTGGTGCTGCATGACTTTTCGGCGCAGCCGGCCAACGGCCTGGTGCTGGTGCGTGGCGGTGGCGGCCGCGGCAAGACCAGCCTGATGTGTGTGCTGGCGGGCGAATTGGCAGCGGATGCCGGGCATTTGCAATTGGGCGGCGTTTGGCTGCACCAGCAGCCAGAGGCTTACCGGCAACAGCTGTTCTGGGCAGACACGCGCTCTGCCGCGCATGACGCGCTGACCTGCCGGGATTACCTGGCCACGGTGCAGCGCCTTTACCCGGATTTTGACGAGGCCCAACTGCACCGGGCCATCGAAGGCCTGTCGCTGGCGCCGCACCTGGACAAAAACATCTTCATGCTGTCCACCGGTTCCAAACGCAAGCTGTATCTGGCCGCAGCTTTCGCCTGCGGTGCAGCGCTGACGCTGCTCGACACGCCCTTTGCGGCCCTGGACAAGGTGTCTATCCGCTTTGCCTTGTCGCTGTTGGCAGAGGCCGAGCAAGACCGCGACAGACTGTGGGTGCTGGCCGACTATGCGCAGCCAGACGGCATGACGCTGCCCTTGCTGATCGACCTGGGCGACTAGACGATAGAGCGGTCCAGCTGCGAGAGCCGCTTGCCCTCCACCGGGTTGGCCGTCAGCCAGTTAGCCGGGTAGGCGCGCATGAACTCTTTGGCTTTTTCGTGGCGGGCATTGAGCCAGGCGTCGTAAGTGCCTTCGCCCAAAATCGCCGGCATGCGTTTTTCGTTGCCGCCTTGCTGGTAGCGGTGCAGCAGCGCGTGGCTGTTGGCGTTGACTGTCAGCAGCGTGAAGCTGATGATTTCCTGCCCGTCCTTGGCCCAGTGCTCCCACAAGCCGGCTACGCCCATGGGTTTGCCGTCCACCCGGCTGATGCGTGTGGGCACGGCCTTGCCGCTGCGCCAGTCGTCTTCAAAAAAAGCCATCATGGGTACGATGCAGCGCTGGCCTTTGAGCCAGCTGTCACGAAAGCTGGTGGTGGTGGTGACGGTTTCGGAGCGGGCATCGACCAGCTTGGTCGATCGAAGCTTGGCGTCTGACGCCGACTTGACCCAGGGCGGTACCAGGCCAAACTGACCCAGTTGCAACTGGCGCACGCCCTTGACTGCAGCGCCCGTGGGCGCGGCAGGCAAAGCAGGCTCAACGGGGTCGGCAAGCTTATCGGACTCGGCGGCAGGCGTCTGGGTAGCCGGCGCCAGCCTTATGAAAACAGCCGATTTGCGCGGCCAGATGTGGCGCTCCAGATCTTCCGTCGGGGCAGCAACGCCAAAGGCTTCGGGGTACAGGGTGCCTGAAGGCACGCTTTCATAATGAACACTCATGCAGCCGATGCTAGCGCACAAGCGCTGTGCTGCCATCGCACAAGACCTGTGAATCCTCGCGGCCCAAGCAAAATCGCGGCTCAAGCTGTCCATGCTGAAGCTACTGACGAACAGAGCCGGTGCTATGCTGCCTCGCCATGAGTGTCGCCCCCCCTGTCCGCCTGATCTGCTTGAACAAGCCCTATGGCGTGCTGAGTCAATTCACGCCCGAAGGGCGCTGGCGCGGGCTGAAGGACATCATCGAGATGCCCGGCGTTTATGTGGCCGGCCGGCTGGACGCCGACAGCGAAGGCCTGCTGCTGCTGACCGACAACGGCGCCTTGCAGGCGCGCATCGCCGACCCCCGCTACAAAATGGAAAAAATCTACTGGGTGCAAGTCGAAGGCGAGCCCGATGCGCATGCGCTGGACGCGCTGCGCCTGGGTGTCGCGCTGAACGACGGCATCACCCGCCCGGCACGGGCTCGTCTGATCGATGAGCCGCCGGGGCTGTGGCCGCGCACGCCGCCGATCCGGGTGCGCCAGTCCAAGCCAAGCGCATGGATTGAATTGAGCATCCAGGAGGGGCGCAACCGGCAGGTCCGGCGTATGACCGCAGCCGTGGGCCTGCCCACGCTGCGGCTGATCCGCGCGGCCATTGGCCCCTACAGTTTGGAAACGCTGGCGCCGGGGCAGTGGCGCCAAGCCAGTGCAGCCGACTGCCAGGCAACTTTGCAGCAGCCCTAGTCAGGCAAAGCCGGCGCGTGATGATGGCGCCAGGCGCCCAGGGCGCAAGCCACCGCCAGCGTACTGATGGCCATGGACGCCCAATACACGCTGGCCAGACCGTAATGCGTGCTCAGCATGCCGCCGGCCAACCCGCCAATCACACCCGGGAAGCCGTAACCGATGACGGTGTAAAGCGCCTGACCGCGCCCGCGCAAGCGGCCGCTGAAGTGCTGAGACAACAAAGCAATGCAGACCGTGTGATGCGTGGCAAAGGTCAGCGCGTTCAAGGCTTGAGCCAGCAGCAACAACACCAGCACTTGCGCGCTGCTGGCCGTCAACCCCATGCGCAGCACCATCGCGGCTGAGCAAAGCACCAACCAGGCCGGCAAGCTCATGCGCGGCAGCCAGCGTGACTGCGTGAAAAACCAGCCGATCTCCACCACCACCGACAAGGCCCAGAGCAAACCGATCATGCTCTTGCTGTAGCCCAGCGAATCAAGGTAGAGCGAGAAGAAAACATAAATACCGATGTGCGAGAGCACATGCAAAAACACAGACGCAAAAAACCACTGCACCGCGCGCTGGCGCAGCACCGGCATGACATTGACGCGCATCGCGTTCGCCGGAATGGCTTCTTTGAGGTCGGGCAAGCAAAAAACACTGATAGTCACCGCCAGCATGGTGGCCACAGTCCAGGCTGGAAAGTGGTGCATGCCCGCGCGTTCAAAAAAAACACCGGCCACCATCACTGTGACGAGAAATCCAACCGAACCCCACAAGCGAATCCGGCCGTAGCGGCGGGCATTAAAGATCCCGTCCTGAGTGACCAGGTGGGCCATGGCGGCCTCGCTCATGGGCATCATGGCGCTGGTGTGGATGAACATAAACAGCAGCACGCCAAACAACCAGTTCACGCCACCGTCCCACCACAGCCCGGTAGAGGCCAGCAGCGCGGCGCAGGCGCTGTAACGCATGAGTTGGATGCGCTCACCGGTGCGGTCACTCAGCCAGCCCCAGCCATAAGGTGCAAACAAACGCGTAGCGGCCTGCACCGACACCAGCACGCTGATGGCCAGGATGCTCAGGCCCAATTCCTGGAGCCACAGCGGGAGGTAGGGATTGAAAAAACCGATGTGCGCAAAGTAGCTGGCTGAAAGCGCAGCAAAAGGAGCAAGTTGGCGGCGGGAAGTCATGTGCAGTCGTTCAAAGCACGCGGCCGGGGCCGTGTGCGGCGCAAGAACTCAAAGCGCGCCGGGAATGCGCGGCATGCTCACGCGCACGTCGGCACACTGGGCGCGCTGCTGCAGCGCGTGCTCCATCACCACCAGCGCCAGCATGGCTTCAGCGATCGGCGTGGCGCGAATGCCCACGCAGGGGTCATGCCGGCCCTTGGTCGTCACCGTAGTGCTTTGGCCAGCCATGTCCACCGATTCGCGGGGCGAGAGGATCGAGCTGGTGGGCTTGATGGCGATCGAGACTTCCAGATCTTGCCCGGTGCTGATGCCGCCGAGCACGCCACCGGCATTGTTGCTCTTAAAGCCCGCCGGCGACAGGGAGTCGCCATGCACGGTACCGGGCTGGCTGACGCTGGCAAAGCCGGCGCCGATTTCAACGCCCTTGACGGCGTTGATGCCCATCATGGCGTAGGCGATGTCGGCATCAAGCTTGTCAAAAAGCGGCTGACCCAGGCCCACCGGCATGCCGGTGGCGACCACGCGGATGCGCGCGCCGCAGGAGTCGCCGGCCTTGCGCAACGCGTCCATATAGGTCTCGAGCGCCGACACATCGGCCGTCGCTGCAAAAAACGGGTTGTGGGGCACATGAGCCCAGGACTCGAAGGGCACGGCGAGGTCGCCGATCTGCGTCATGCAACCCATGAAGCGTGTGCCGTACTGCGCCGCCAGCCACTTTTTGGCGACAGCGCCAGCGGCCACCATCGGCGCCGTCAAGCGGGCAGACGAGCGGCCGCCGCCGCGCGGGTCACGCAGACCGTATTTGTGCAGGTAGGTGTAGTCAGCGTG
>CANIDW010000188.1 GCA_947466165.1 Comamonadaceae bacterium
ACGGACTTGGCGGCCTGCGAGATTTTCTCGACGCTGCCGCCCTCGTAGCCGTAACGGGCAAACACCTTGGTGGCGGCCCGCAGGATGTTGTCGCGCGTGGTCTGTGCCGACTGCTCACGCGTGCCGGCACGCCGGGCGGCAGGCTTTTTGTCGCTCACGCGAAGAGCGGCGCTGGCGGCGGGTTGACGTGAAGCAGTAGCCATGGGCAGGTTCGTAAGCTTAGCGAAAAGTAGAAAAACGGTCAGCCGGCATTCACTGCTCGGCAAAAGCCCGCTCGATGACAAAGTCACCGGGCTTGGAGGTATTGCCTTCGCTGAAACCACGCGTCTCCAGCATCTGCTTGAGGTCTTTGAGCATACCGGAGCTGCCGCAAATCATCACCCGGTCTTCGGCCGGGTTGAGCGCCGGCAAGTTCATGTCGGCCGTCAGTTTGCCGCTGTCCAGCAGGTCGGTGAGCCGGCCCGTGTTGGTATAAGCCTCGCGCGTGACAGTCGGGTAGTAGAGCAACTGGGCGGCCACCATTTCGCCTAAAAATTCGTGCGCAGGCAACTCTTTGCTGATGTAGTCATGGTAGGCCAGCTCATTGACATGCCGCACGCCGTGCACCAGTACCACTTGCTCGAACTGCTCGTAGGTGGCCGGGTCGCGGATGATGCTCATGAAGGGCGCCAGACCGGTACCGGTGGCCAGCATGTAAAGCCGCTTGCCGGGCAGCAGGTAGTCAATGACCAGCGTGCCTGTGGGCTTGCGCCCGACGATCACTTTGTCGCCCACCTGAATATGCTGCAAGCGCGAGGTCAGCGGGCCGTCGGGCACTTTGATGCTCAAAAACTCCAGGTGTTCGTCGTGGTTCGGACTGACGATGCTGTAGGCGCGCAGCAAAGGCTTGTCGTTGACACGCAGCCCGATCATGGTGAAGTGGCCGTTGCTAAAACGCAGAGAAGGGTCGCGGGTGGTGGTGAAAGAAAACAGTGTGTCGGTCCAATGGTGCACGGACAGGACTTGCTCTTCGTTGAATGCGCTCATGGTGTTCAGGTTAAATCAGTTGGGGATATTGTCCATGCACTGGGCGATGGCTTGTGAATGCTCGGGTAAATCAGGCTTGCACAGTCAGGGTGGATACGCTACATTGCATTGTAAATGTAGCATCCGCAACATTCAAGTGTAGTATTTGCAACATAAAAAATTTTTACACCCTGAACAGCCCTGGTGCTGACAGGTCGAGGCAGTCAAGATGACCGAGCATACAAAAACAGACGGACTACCAGGCATGGACAACCCGGCACCCGACCCGGCCGGAGGCCGCGCCGAGCGCGCCGGCACGCCGAAAATTGCCTGCAATGCATGCCCGGTACTGTGTCAGATTTCCGAAGGTCGCAGCGGGGCCTGCGACCGTTACGCAAACCAGGCAGGCACGCTGGTGCGCGTAGATCCGGTGATTTTGTTGCACCGTTCCCTGGCTGCGCCGGACGCCATGGTGGTGCCCTTTGCGCCGCGTCCTGCCGCTGACAACACAGATGCTGCCGGCCATGCGGCAGAGGCCGGCTGGCGTGACGATCTGATGCTGCGCAACGAAGTTTTCATCACCGGCGTCGGCTCGTCCACCACCTACCCCGACTACAAACCAGCGCCCTTTATTGTGTCGTCCCAGGCAGGCGGGGTGGACATGGTCACGGTGGTGACCGAGGGCATTTTCAGCTACTGCAGTTTGAAAGTGAAGATCGACACCGACCGCTTTCTCGGCCCCGAACAAGCCAATATCCGCTGCAAGGGCGAGGTGGTCGGTCATGTCACGACGGCCGAATACGGCTCGCAAATGCTGTCGTTGGGCGGCGTGCACCACCTGACCGGCGGCAGCAAAAAAGAAGGCCGTATCACGGTTGAGATGATGGCTGCGCTGGGCAACAAGCAAGCGGTCGAGCTGACGATTGACGGCGGCGCTCAAATCCTGATCCAGGCCGGCAAAGCGCCTGTCGTCAACGGCGTCGAAGAGGTCCGCATGCGTGTCGGCTGCGGCTCGGCCACCGTGGGTATTTTTGCCATGCAATTCGAGGGCAAGGTGGACGAGGTGGTGGTGGTGGACGACCACATCACCGGCGTGTTGACCGAGCACCAGGCGGGCCGCTGCCTGGACATGCGGGCCTCCGGCATCAGGATGAGCGGGCGCAAGTCAACCCCGGGGCGCTACTTTCAGGTGGCCAACCCGGGCACCGGCTGGGGCGGCACCGACATTGCCGACCCGCTGTCCATCATTGAGGGCTGGAACCCGTCTGTGGCCTGGCCTGGCTTGCGCCTGCTCATGGTGTCCACCACCGGCGAGCACGCCGGCTGGTATGTGCTGGACGAAGCGCTGAACCCCATTGAACAGGCCATGCCGGCCGAGGTTCGCAGCATCGTCGAGCGCATCGGCGAGAACTGCGAGCCTTCCATGACGACCGTGCTGTTTCTGGGCGGTGCCGGCGGTAGCTTGCGTGCCGGCGTCACCGACAACCCGGTCTTGTTGACCCGCGCCATCAAGCAGGCGCTGGTCAATGTCACCAGCGGTGGCGCGCCGGTTTACATCTGGCCGGGCGGCGGCATCACTTACATGGTGGACGTCACGCGCATGCCCGACAACAGCTTTGGCACGGTGCCCACACCGGCCATCGTGGCACCGATCGAGTTCAGCATGAAACTGACCGATTACCTGCGCCTGGGCGGCCACATGGACCATGTGCGTACCCTGGAAGACACGCTGCTGCACGGCGCCTGGCACAACGAAGGTGCACCGCTGGCACGCCGCTGGGAGCCGCTGGCTGCGGTGAACCCCTGGCCCCTGGCGCAGGTCCCCTTACAGAGCTGAAAGATGCAGGCCCAACGCAAGCTACTCGATGCGCAGCGCTGGCACTTTCAGCACGGGCCGATCGACCTGGTGATCGGTGCCGACGGCGATGCTGCAGCGCTTGCCAGCGCCCATGCGGCCGCCTGGCAACGCTTCGAGCAAATCCTTCCCGAGCTGGTGCAGGAACTGCCGCAACTGCGGCTGGCTGTGAGCAGCAGCCCTGCTGATTGCCCCCTGCAGGGCCCGGTGGCCAGGCGCATGTGGCAGGCATGCCAGCCCTTTGCCAATGATTTCATCACCCCCATGGCGGCCGTGGCCGGGTCGGTGGCGCAGGAGATCATCGCCTGTTACCAGCGCCCCGGCATTGCGCGCGCCTGGGTGAACAACGGCGGCGACATTGCCATGCACTTGACGCCCGGACAATCTCTCAAGGTGGGGCTGTATGCAGACATCGCCCGCCTGGACGTGGCGCAACTGCAAGACCAGCTCCTGCTCGACGGACAGTTCAGTGTGGATGCCGCCATGCCGGTGCGCGGCGTCGCCACCAGCGGCTGGCGGGGCCGCAGTTTTTCCATGGGCATTGCCGACAGCGTGACGGTGCTGGCGCGCACCGCGGCGCAAGCCGATGCGGCGGCCACGGTGATTGCCAATGCAGTCAATGTGAACGACGCGCGCGTGCAGCGCGCACCGGCCGCATCACTCAAGGACGACAGCGATCTGGGGCAGCGGCTCGTCACCACCGGCGTGCCGCCGCTGTCGCCGGCCCTGGTGCTGCAAGCTTTGCAGGCCGGACTGGCCACAGCCCGCAGCCTGCAGAACAAGGGCCTAATTGACTCCGCGCTGCTGGTCTGTCAGCAGCAGGCGCTGCAAACCAGCGAGAATGCGCCATCGGAGACGTTGCAAGCCATCCAGCTTGAACATCATGGCCTGGTCCCTGCGTAACCATTTAACCTGATACCCCACACATGATTGACATCCGACGCATCTTCACGCACGTGGAACAAATCCACCACGAATTCGGCCCGGTCGCTGCGACACCTTTGCTGCGTGGTGCCATCGGGGTGGTGCTGACCAATCCTTTTGCCGGCCGCTACGAACCTGACTTGCTGCCCATGATGAACGCGCTGCAGCCGCTGGGCATTGACATGGCCGAGCGCCTGCGCGCTGCCATGGGTGTTCCGGCGCAAAGCATTGAAGGTTACGGCAAAGGCGCCATTGTGGGCGCGGCCGGCGAGCATGAGCACGGCGCCATGTGGCATGTGCCCGGCGGCTACGCCATGCGCGAGCTGCTCGGCTGGAAAGGCGACCGCCAGGCTTACGCCAAAGGCCAGGGCGAGGCCAAAACCGGCCAGCCCGGCAACGCACTGGCCATCGTGCCCTCGACCAAGAAAGTCGGCGCCCCCGGCGCCACGCTCGATGTGCCGCTCACGCACATCAACGCCAGCTATGTGCGCAGCCACTTTGACGCCATCGAAGTGCGCGTGCCCGGCGCGCCCCTGGCCGACGAAATTGTTTTTATTCTGGCCATGAGCACCGGGCCGCGCGTGCATGCGCGCATGGCCGGACTTGCTGCCGGCGCCATCAGCCTGTGGGATGGCTTGCGCTGAAAAAGCGCAGCACTGTTCAGTCACTACCATCACCCGAATTCAGGAGTCCTTCATGCCCGCCAAGATCCGCAAAATCATTGTTCAGCTTGACGAAACGCGCATTGAAATGGGGCGCAGTGTTTC
>CANIDW010000189.1 GCA_947466165.1 Comamonadaceae bacterium
CTCGTGGCTGAGCAAATGCTTGGCGTAAGTCCAGCCCTTGTTTTCTTCGCCGATCAGGTTCTCGGCGGGAACTTCCACATTCTCAAACCACACCTCGTTGACTTCGGCCTCGCCGTCGAGCAGCACGATGGGGCGCACCGTCACGCCGGGCGACTTCATGTCGATCAGCAAAAAAGAAATGCCGGTTTGCGGCTTGCCTTCTGTGCTGGTGCGCACCAGGCAAAAAATCCAGTCGCCGTACTGGCCCAGTGTTGTCCAGGTTTTCTGGCCGTTGACGATGTAATGCTTGCCCTGGCGCTCGGCCTTGCATTTGAGTGAGGCCAGGTCAGAGCCCGAGCCGGGCTCGCTGTAGCCCTGGCTCCACCAGACTTCGCCGCTTGCGATGCCGGGCAAAAAGCGCTGTTGCTGCTCCGCATTGCCAAAGGCCATGATGACGGGCGCCACCATCACCGGCCCGAAGGGCACCACGCGCGGCGCGCCGGCCAGGGCGCATTCTTCTTCAAACAAGTGTTTTTGCACCGCGTTCCATCCCGGGCCGCCAAAGGCCTTGGACCAGCCGTGGCCCAACCAGCCTTTTTGGCCCAAAATCCGGGCCCAGCGCTGCATATCGTCTTTGGACAGGCGCAGCGCGTGATGCACTTTGTGCGAGATGTCAGCGGGCAAATTCGCCAGGACCCAGGCGCGTATGTCTTTGCGAAACTGTTGTTCTTCAGGGGTGAAAGCTAAATCCATGGCGGGGTGGCTCCGTTGGCAGGCGATGCGTCATTTGTAGCACGCCAGGTGCAGAAACTAAACTAGGCTCATGAGCGCCCGTCTAAAAAATATTGTTATCTTGATTTCCGGTGCGGGCACCAACATGGCGGCAATCATCCGGGCGGCGCAAACGCAAAACTGGGAAAGCCAGCTGGACGCCAAGGTGGTGGCGGTGATCAGCAGCACGGCCGATGCGTCGGGGCTGGCGCTGGCGCAGGCCCTGGGCGTGGCCACTGAGGCGCTGGACCACCGGGGCTTTGAGAGTCGCGCGGCTTTTGACGCGGCGCTGCAAGCACGCATTGACGCGCACAGCCCGGCGCTGGTGGTGCTGGCCGGCTTCATGCGCATTTTGACGCCCGGCTTTGTGGCGCATTACGCCGGGCGGTTGGTCAACATCCATCCCTCGCTGCTACCGGCTTTCACCGGACTGGACACGCACCGCCGCGCCATTGAAGCCGGTTGCCGGGAGGCCGGTGCCACAGTGCACCAGGTCACGGCTGAGCTGGACCACGGGCAGATTCTGGCGCAAGTGGTGGTGCCGGTATTGCCCGGCGACAGCCCCCAAGCGCTGGCCGCGCGCGTGCTCGAGCAGGAGCACTTGCTCTATCCGCAGGCCGTGCGCGACTTGCTGCCGCACTTGCCGCCCTGCGAATGAGCTCTTACATCTTGGCCTGAAACACCAGGCCCGCGTGTTCGCGCAGCGCGTGGAACTTGATCTTCGGCCATTGCTGCTCGACGGCGCGCAGCGTGGCACTGTGGTCCACCAGCAGCGTGGGCGCATCCACCGCGTCCAGCGCCACGCGGTGGGCGTTGGCGTCGATGAATTTTTTCAACTCCTGCGGGTCTTCTGAAGTAACCCAGCGCGCCAGGTTGAAGTTGCTGGCCATGATGCGGGCCTTGACGCCGTACTCGTGCTCGAGCCGGTGCGCCACCACTTCAAACTGCAGCTGACCCACCGCGCCCAGCAGCAGCACGGAGCCGGCAATCGGCCTGAAGACCTGAATCGCGCCTTCTTCACCCAGCTGTGTCAGGCCGGCGCGCAGTTGCTTGCTGCGCAGCGGGTCGGCCACTTCAACGGCGCGGAACATCTCGGGTGCAAAAAACGGCAGGCCGGTGAACTGCAGCGCTTCGCCTTCGGACAGCGTGTCGCCCAGTTGCAGCACGCCGTGGTTGGGTATGCCGATGATGTCGCCGGCAAAGGCAGTGTCGAGCAGCTCGCGGCGCTGGCTCATGAAGCTGACCACGGTGTTAGGCCGCAGCTCTTTGCCGCTGCGCACCACCTTCAGGCGCATGCCGCGCGTGAACTCGCCGCTGGCCACGCGCAAAAACGCGATGCGGTCGCGGTGCGCCGGGTCCATATTGGCCTGGATCTTGAAAACCACACCTGAGAATTTCTTTTCTTCGGGCTGCACAACGCGCTGGATGGCGGCGCGTTCGGCCGGCGCGGGCGCCAAGTCGACCAGTGCGTCCAGCACTTCCTGCACGCCGAAGTTGTTGATGGCCGAGCCGAAGAACATGGGCGTTTGCTTGCCGCTCAAAAAGGCGGCGCGGTCAAATTCGGGCGAAGCGCCGTTGAGCAACTCAAGCTCGTCCTGTGCCTGCGTGAACTCGGCACCAAAGCGTTTGGCGGCCTCGGCATTGTCCAGGCCGGCCAGAATTTCGTCGTCGCCGCCGGCCTTGTCTTCACCGGGGCTGAAGACGCGCATGCGCTTTTCGCGGCGGTCATACACGCCATGAAACAGCTTGCCCATGCCAACCGGCCAGGTGAAAGGCACCACCGTCATGCCGAGTTCCTGCTCGATCTCGTCCATCACGCTCATGGGGTCTTGCACCTCACGGTCCATCTTGTTCACAAAGGTCAGGATGGGCGTGTTGCGGGCGCGGCACACCTGCAAGAGGCGGCGCGTTTGCGGCTCGACGCCGTTGGCCGCGTCAATCACCATCAGCGCGGCGTCCACGGCAGTGAGCACGCGGTAAGTGTCTTCAGAGAAATCCTGGTGGCCAGGTGTGTCCAGCAGGTTGATCACGCAGTCGCGGTATTCCATCTGCATGACCGAAGAGGCCACCGAGATACCGCGTTGCTTTTCAATTTCCATCCAGTCGCTGGTGGCGTGGCGAGCGGCCTTGCGCGCCTTGACCGAGCCGGCGATCTGGATCGCGCCGGAGAACAGCAGCAGCTTTTCGGTCAGCGTGGTCTTGCCGGCGTCCGGGTGGGAGATGATGGCAAACGTGCGGCGGCGCTTGACCTGTTTTTCGATTTCGGTGATGTCGGACATAACCCACGATTATCGGTGACCCGGCTTCAAGCCGTGGCCGGCCGGCGTCTGCTCAGTCCGGCTGACGCGCAAAACGTGGCTGGCGCACGCCGTCTATCACCACTTCTTCATTGAACATGGCTGCCGGCCGCACCCACAGGCCGCGCTCGCCGTAGAGCGCGCGGTACAGCGTCATGGGCTCCAGGCTTTCGCTGTGACGCACGGTGCCCACGACTTCGTACATCAAACCTTTGTAATGGCGGTACAAGCCCTTGGGTGTTTCAATCAGCGCGGGCAGGTCATCGGTGTTGTCGGTCATGTTCTGTGTGTTTGTGAAGGGGGTGGGACAATGCAGGCATGCACCCTAACGCCTTATTAGACAGTTGTTCCGAGCTACTCAAGCAGGTTCTCAAATTCGATCATCCCGCCGACATGGTGGTCTCGCGTCATTTCCGTGAGCAACGCCTGGGCCCGCGCGAGCGCGCCACCGTGGCCGAAACCATTTACACCGTGCTGCGCAAAAAGTCGCTGTTCACCAACCTGGCCCAGTCCGGCAGCGGGGCGCTGGAGCGCCGGCTGGCCATTTTGGGCTTTGCTGCCGAGCGCGACTTTTTGCTGGGCGCGCTGACAGAGCAGGAAAAGGATTGGCTTAAGCGCTGCGGCCAGGTCCAACCCGAAGACCTGATGGAGTTGCACCGCCACAACCTGCCGCAGTGGCTGGTTGATTCGCTGCGCTTGCAACTCGGCGAAGGTTTCTGGCCGCTGGTGGAGAGCCTGAACGCGCCGGCCGGGCTGGACCTGCGCGTCAACACGCTCAAGGACAAGCGCGCCGATGTGCAAAAAGAGCTCGCCAAGGCCGGCGTAGCGACCACTGCCACGCCGTTTTCACCCTGGGGCCTGCGTGTGCGCGACAAAGCCCAGCTGGGCAAGCTCGACACCTTCACCCGCGGCGCCATTGAAGTGCAAGACGAAGGCTCGCAGCTGCTGGCCGTGCTGGTGGACGCCAAGCGCGGCGAGATGGTGGTGGATTTTTGCGCCGGCGCGGGCGGCAAGACGCTGGCGCTGGGTGCCAGCATGCGCGGCACCGGCCGCCTTTACGCTTTTGACACCTCGGGCCACCGGCTCGACGCGCTCAAGCCCCGGCTGGCACGCAGCGGCCTGTCGAACGTGCACCCGGTGGCGATTGCCCATGAGCGGGACGACCGCATCAAGCGCCTGGCCGGCAAGATCGACCGCGTGCTGGTAGACGCGCCTTGCTCAGGCCTGGGCACGCTGCGCCGCAACCCTGACCTCAAGTGGCGACAGAACCCCAAGTTGGTGCAGGCCTTGAGCGTCACCCAGGCCGCCATTTTGCAAAGCGCTGCCCGGCTGTTGAAGCCAGGCGGGCGGCTGGTTTATGCCACCTGCAGCTTGCTGCTGGAAGAAAACGAGCAGATTGCCGAAGCCTTCAGCGCGGCCAACCCCGAATTTGCTTTGCTACCCGCCGCTGAGGTGCTGACCCAGGCGGGCGTTGAAAACGCCGCCGGCTTGTGCTC
>CANIDW010000190.1 GCA_947466165.1 Comamonadaceae bacterium
CATCGTGCATGCCGAGATGTTTCCGCTGCTGGCTACTGACCAGGCCAACCCGCTGGAGCTTTTTCAGATCTGGCTGAACCTGCCGGCGGCCAGCAAGATGGCGCCGCCGCACTTCACCATGTTCTGGTCACAAGACGTGGTGCGCCACGTGACGCAAGACGAGGCCGGCCGCAGCACCGAGCTGGCCGTGATCGCCGGCCGTCTGCAGGATGCCGAGGCCCCGCTGCTGCCGCCACCAGACTCCTGGGCCGCGCAGCTTGATGCCGATGTGGCGATTTGGACTGTCCGCATGGACCCGGGCGCGCGCTGGACGCTGCCAGCCACCGCGGGTGAAAAGACGCAGCGCAGTCTGTACTTCTTCAAGGGTGAGCAGGTTGAGGTTGGTGGCGAACTCTTGATGCAGCATGCAGCGATCGAGCTCGCCGGATGCGCCGTCACCTTGGTCAACCGGGGCAGCAAAGATGCGGAGTTTTTACTCTTGCAGGGCAAGCCGATTGGCGAGCCGGTGGCGCAGTACGGCCCCTTCGTGATGAACACGCAAGCCGAAATCCGTCAGACTGTGGCCGACTACCAGCGCACCCAGTTCGGCGGCTGGCCCTGGCCCGATAGCGGCCCGGTGCATGGGCGCGAGCCGGCACGCTTTGCGCGCTATCCGGACGGGCGCGAGACGCGGCCGGCCTGAACGGGCCATTGAGCAGGGCGTGGCGCGCTTTCTCGGCGCCAGCCAATCACATCCGTTTTCAAAGTTGATGGCCGGCCTCTTGAAATGGCCAGTCTTTTGCATGCAGCGCCATCGCCTGATACAGCGCTTGCAATGCAGGGGTTTCCCAGACATCGCGATGGGTCACAAAATTCATCGCGCTGGGCGCAAAGGGTTGTGCCAGCGATAGCGTCTGGACCTTGCCCGCTTGGCTATAGCGCTGGACGGATGAACTGGGAACTACCGTCAGCATAGAGGTCTGTGCCACCAAGGCCAGATTGGCATGGAAAGAGCCCGACTCCACCAATGGCGTGGGCGGCAACAAACCCATGCCCAGAAAACTGGACTCCACCACCTGCCGCGTGCGTGTGGCTTGCGGCGCCAACACCCATACTTGCGTCAAGAGCTCAGCATGAGTGACCGGGGCTTGCGCCAACAAGGGGTGGCCGGTGGCACACGCCACCGCCAGCCCATCCTGGTACAAAGGCGCAACCATCAGATCAGCGAGCCGCTCTGAAGGTACCCGCGCAGAATCCAGCATGGCAATCACACAGTCGATCATGCCCTCATGCAGCAGCTCGATGAGCCGCTGCACGGTGGCCTCGACAAACGCGAGTCTCAGCGGCCCGCCCTGTGCACACAGACCTTTCACCACAGCCGGCATGAACGAATAGGCCACGATCGGCATCAGGCCCACACGCACAGTAGGGCGTGCGTCGGGTGAGCCCGCCTCTTGCTGCGCAGCCTCCAGCCACGCCAGACTGTGTGTCACCCTGGTAAGCACACGCGCCCCGGCCGGACTCAAACGCCCGCCCCTTGCGTCCCTGTCCACCAACCGAACGCCAAAGGCGGTCTCCAGGTCCTTGAGCAGATTGCTCACAGCGGGCTGGCTCAGGTGCAAAGCCTTCGCGCAGGCCGTCAGCGAGCCCAGCCGGGCGAGCAGCGCCAAAAATCGCATGTGCTGAACACGCAAACGACGAAGGCCCGCGGCAGTGTCTAGTTGTTGGCCCGAGATTTCATCCATAAGAAACGCTAATGGCTGTTGCTGAAATATTGAATTTACTTGATGACCCGGTGCGATCATACTGGCCGGGTCCTCAAACCCTCCGCACACAACCCGTGCCCTTTTCAAAAAGGATCCGCCGATGCCATTGATTCGATACTCCCGAGGGCCTCGAGCCGCTCTTTGTCTTGTCGCACTGCTTGCCGGACTGAGCGTTGTAGGCCAGGCCCAAGCCCAAAGCACCTACCCGCAAAAACCGGTGCGCCTTATCGTGCCTTTTGCGCCAGGCGGCGCCTCAGACATTCTGGCGCGCACCCTGGGCCAAAAACTGAGCGAAACCACAGGCCAGTCTTTTGTCATCGAAAACAAACCCGGTGCAGGCGGCACCCTAGGTGCCGAACTGGTTGCCAAGTCTCCGGCTGACGGCTACACCTTGCTGCTGGCCGATGTTGCCGTCCACACCATCGCACCCAAGCTCTACCCCAAGCTGGGCTACACACAAGAGCAGTTGTTGCCCGTGATCAATCTGGCCACCTTCGCGCACATCCTGATCACCGCCCCGGCAAGCACGCTGAAATCTTTCGCGGATGTGCTGGCGCTGGACAAGGCCAAGCCCGGCCGGTTCAGCGTGGCATCCTCGGGCAACGGCACCAGCACCCACCTCACTATTGAAATGGTCAACATGACGGCGGCCACCCAGCTCGCGCACGTACCCTACAAGGGCGGCGGCGCGGCCATCACCGATGTGATGGGGGGACAGGTTGACATGATGTTCATCGGAACACCGCCGGCCATGCCCTTGATTCAGTCTGGCAAACTCAAGGCGCTGGCGGTGACCACCACCAAGCGCATGAGCACCTTGCCACAAGTTCCCACCGTGTCCGAGTCAGGCTTGCCGCAGTTTGAGTCCATCGCAGCCCAGGGGATTTTTGCGCCGGCCGGCACGCCGCGTGACGTGGTTCAAAAGCTGAACACCGAGATCGCCAAGATCATCCGCATGCCGGATGTGCGCGCCAAGTGGGATCAGCTGGGCGCCGAACCCGTTGACAACACCCCGCAGCAATTCGCCACCTGGCTGTCGTCAGAGGCGCTGAAATGGGGCAAGGTGATCCAGGTCTCCGGCGCCAAACCGGACTGAGCCGATGGCAGCCTTGTCCTGGATGGGCTTTCATCGCCCGGACGGTTCCGTCGGTGTGCGCAATGAGCTGCTGGTGCTGTCGCTGGCCGGCCTGACCGGGCCCTGCGCCCGCCGCGTTGCTGCGGCTCTGCCTCTGTCTAAGTGCGTGACGATGCCCTATGGCGGAGGGCTGATGGGCGCGGACAAGAGCGCGCACTTGCGCGCACTGATCGGTTTTGGTACGAACCCCAACGTGGCCGGGGTTCTGCTGATTGGCAGCGACGTGCCCAAGGTGGCCGCCGTCGCCAGCGCCATTGCCGCCACGGGCAAGCCGGTTGCCTCCGTCTGTCTGGACGATTGCAAGCACGACGTGCTGACGCTCACGGACAAAGCCATTCGAGCAGGTGCTGCGTTGCAGCGCGAGATTTCGCGTCTGCGCCGGCAAGTTGCCCCCTTGTCAGCCCTGTGTTTCGGCATGGAATGCGGACGCTCGGACCCCAGTTCAGGCATGGTTTCCAACCCCCTGATCGGCCGGATCACCGACGCCCTGGTGGCAGGGGGTGCCCAAGTGATCTTCGGCGAGACGATGGAGTGGTTGGGCGCGGAACACCTGCTGGCCAGGCGTGCAGCCACACCTGAAGTGGCGCAGGCGCTGGTGCAAGCGGTGTCCCGGCGCGAGGCCTTGGCGATGTCGCAAGGGGAAGACCTGCTGGGCAACAACCCAGGCCCGACCAATATTGCCGCGGGCCTGAGCACCATCGAAGAAAAATCCCTGGGCGCCATCGCCAAATCAGGAACCGCCACCATACAGGGCGTGCTGGCCCTGGCTGAGCGTCCGGCAGGACCTGGCCTCTACGCCATGGATGCCAGCGCCTATGCGCCGGAGTCCTTGTCTGGCTTTGTCGCCGCAGGTGCGCAGATGCTGCTTTTTTCTACGGGCGTGGGCAACAGCTATGTCAGTCAGTTATCGCCGACCGTCAAAATCTCTGCCAATCCACAGGCCTGCCGGATGCTGCATCAGCAGCTGGACTTTGATGCCAGTGCGGTGTTTGAAGGGCGTCAGCCGATTGAAGCTGCGGCCGATGCCTTGCTGGCACTGGTTCTGGAAATCGCCAGCGGCACGCTGACCTGGGGCGAAGTGCTTGGCGAAGGCGACGAAGTCGTCAGTCGCATGGGGGAAGCGCTTTGAACGCGGCCAGCCCAGCCGGCGGCGCTGCAGCGATGGTTCTGCACCCGGCCGATGACGTGGCGACCGCATTGCGACCTCTGAGCGCGGGGGAAGTCGTACAGATCCAGGGTCAGAACCAAACCACCTCGGTACAGGCTCTAGAAGACATTGCGCTGTGCCACAAGCTCGCTCTTCGCCCGCTGGCTGCGGGTCAGCCGGTCCGCAAATACGGCGAGGTGATCGGCTTCACGCTCCAGGCCGTTGCCGCCGGGGGTCATGTGCACATTCACAATTTAAAAAGCGGCAGGGCACAAATTACTTCTTGAGGTGATTACTTGGCGATCACGCGCACCATCTCCAGGCACTTGTTGGAGTAACCCCATTCGTTGTCGTACCAGGCGACGACCTTCACAAACGTGCTGTCCAGCGCGATGCCGGCGTCGGCGTCAAACACGCTGGTGCAGGTCTCGCCGCGGAAGTCGGTAGCCACCACCTTGTCTTCGGTGTAGCCGAGGATGCCTTTGAGAGCGCCCTTGCTTTGCGCTTTCATCTCG
>CANIDW010000191.1 GCA_947466165.1 Comamonadaceae bacterium
CGGCAGCCTGTCGACCAGCGGCGCCCAGACCCACTTGAAGCCGTAGGCCAAGCCAACCCAGCTCAGGTAGCCGATGGTGGTGCGGTCAATGCCGGCCTCGCGCAGCCAAAAGCTCAGAGAGCCAAACACTAGCAACAGCGGCAGGCCGGCCGAAAAACCCAGCAGCAGCATGCGTAGCGTGGCCGCTTCAAGGTAGACGCGTAAGGTCTGGCCCCAGCTCAGAGGCGTAGGCTCTGCCGGTGTGCTGCCGGGCTGGGCGAGGGGTTGGCTGACAGGTGGAACCATAAGGGGAATAATACGCGCAGACCTCACGCCAGCCCCCATGAAGATGTAAGCCATGACTGCCTTTTCGCGCTACCTCAATGCCCTGTTGACCGCTGCCTTGCTGCTGCCTGGCGCAGTGCTGGCGCAGCGTGAGGGGGTTGATGTGGGAGCCAACTCCGGCTTTGCTTCTTTGGTGCCTGCCAAGGAGATTGAGGTCTCTGCGGCCAAGCAATACAAAACCATGTTGGCAGAAGCGGCCAGCAAAAACGCACTGGCGCCGCCCGAGCACCCCCAGCTGCTGCGCTTGCGGCGCATTGCAGACCAGCTGATTCCCTTTGCCAATGAGTGGAACCCGCGTGCCAAATCCTGGCAATGGGAGGTCAACTTGATTGGCAGCAAACAGATCAATGCTTTTTGCATGCCGGGCGGCAAGATTGTTTTTTACACCGGCATCATCGAGCAGCTCAAGCTGACAGACGATGAGGTCGCTCAGATCATGGGCCACGAAATTGCGCATGCCTTGCGCGAGCATGCGCGCGAACGCATGGGCAAAAGCGCCGCCACCAGCATTGGCGCGAGCGTGGTGTCGCAATTGCTCGGGCTGGGCGATCTGGGGCGCACCGTCACCAACTACGGCGTGCAACTGCTGAACCTGACCTTCAGCCGGTCTGACGAGTCCGAGGCCGATCTGGTCGGGCTGGAGCTGGCAGCGCGCGCCGGCTACGACCCGCAGGCCGGCGTCACCTTGTGGCAAAAAATGTCGGCCAGCAGCAAAGGTGCACCGCCGCAATGGCTGAGCACGCACCCGGCGGGCAACACGCGCATCACCGACATCGAGCGCAATCTGCCGCGCGTCATGCCGCTCTACGAGCGGGCGCGAAAAGGCTGACATTGGCCAGAACTAAAAAAGCGGCGCGCATGGTACTTGCTTAGTCTTATTTGCTGAACCAGCATCAAACTTTTTAAAGGAAGCCCGCCATGTTTCAACGTCGTCACACCCTGGCCGCATCGGCCGCCCTGCTGCTTGCTGCGGCCTTCTCCCCGCAGGCGCTGGCGCAGTCCTGGCCGCGCCAGCCGATCAAGCTGGTGGTCACCTTTCCGCCCGGCGGCTCTTCAGACATCGTGGCGCGGGTGCTCGCCCCCATGCTGGCTGAAAAACTCGGCCAGCCCGTCATCATTGACAACCGGCCCGGTGCCGGCGCCACCATCGGCGCCAAGTGGGTGGCTGACGCCGCGCCCGACGGCTACACCCTGATGATGTCGAACACCGCGCCCATCAGCATTTCGCCCTTCATGCTCGACAAGTTGAGCTACGACCCGGTCAAGAGCTTCAGCCATATTTTTTATATCGGCTCGGTGCCCAATGTGTTTGCCGTGCACAGCTCGGTGCCGGTCAAGACCATGGCCGAGTTCAGCGCCTGGCTCAAGGCGCAGCCCGGGCAAGTGCCTTTCGGCAGCGGCGGCGTCGGCTCCATCGGCCACATCGTCGGCGAGATCTACAAGAACAACACCGGCGCGCAGTTGCTGCACGTTCCTTACAAGGGCTCCGGCCCGATGCACAACGACCTGCTCGGCGGCACCATCAAGGTGGCGGTGGACAGCCTGCCGCAAAACATTCCTTACATGAAGAGCGGCCAGTTGCGCCTGCTGGCGGTCACCTCGCGCACGCGCATGTCGAACGTGCCTGAATTGCCCACCGTCATTGAAGCCGGCTTACCCAACCTGGTGGCCGAGAACTTTTTGGGCATTTCGGCGCCGGCCGGCGTGCCGCGCGAGGTGGTGGACAAGGTGCATGCCGCCATGGCCGAGATCATCAAGCGGCCTGATGTGCTGCGCAAGCTGGACGACCTGGGCACCGCGCCCCAGGCCATGAGCCCGGCCGAGTTCACCGCCTTTGTCACCAACCAGGTGACAGCGTGGGCACCGGCCGTGAAGGCCTCCGGAGCCAAACTCAATTGAAGGCCGCGGGCACTTCTGTCGCTGTCGTGCTGTTTGGCCCGCGTGGCCATGGCGGTTTCAATCAGGCCGGATTGGCGGGCGCCGAACGGGCGCAGGCGCTGGGCGCTGCCATCGACGTTCACTGGTGCGAACCGCCGGCCGACCGGGCTGATTTTTTGCGCGAACTGGCGCGCCGTGGCTACGGCCTGATCGTGGCCCATGGCGGGCAGGGCGACGCACCGGTGGCCGCTGTCGCGCATGAATTTCCGGCCCAGTCTTTTGCCATCACGCAGGGCCACTTTCTGGCGCCCAACGTGGCTTGCTATGAAGTGTTGCAAGAGCATTCGGCCTTCCTGGCCGGCGTGCTGGCAGCGGCCACCACGCGCACCGGTGTGGTCGCGCACATGTCGGGCGAGCGCGTGTTGCCGGGGCTAAAAGGCAGAGCGGCATTTGCCGACGGCGTTCAGCAGCAAGACCCGGCGGTGCGTTTGCTCACGCTGTTTTGCGGCAACCAGCATGACGAGGCGCTGGCTTACCGCGTGGTCAGCGCGCAGGCTGACGCCGGTGCCGACATGCTGTTTGCCATGATCGACGGCGGGCGCCCCGGCGCCATTCGCGCTTGCCGCGAACGCGGGGTGCAGCAGATCGGCAATGTGCTCGACTGGACCGAGCGCGAGCCCGACGTGTTCATCGCCTCGGCGCTGGCCGACTCGGGTTACTGCATTGAGCTGGCCGTGCAGGACTGGCTGGCCGAGCGCCTGTGCTGCGGCGCCGTGCGCGCCATCGGCCTGGAAGCGCCCGCGCAGGTGGGGCTGGCGGTTTCGCCGCGCGCCAGTGCAGCTGCGCTGGCGCGTGTCGAGCATTTCCGTATGGCCTTGCTCAGTGGCAGCCTGCAGCCGCAGGCCAGCTATGACGGGCCTGAGATGAGCTTGCCGGCTGCGCTGGCTTAAGGGGTCAGCGGATGATCAGGCCGCCCGATCATTCTGTGCGTCGGTTGCCATTCAAAGCGCAAACTCATAGCCCACCGTGATGGGCGCATGGTCTGAAAACCGCTCGTCCTTGTAAATCGCTTCGCTGCGCGCCAGCGCGGCAAAGGCCGGGGTGGCCAGGTGGTAGTCGAGCCGCCAGCCCACGTTCTTGGCGTAGGCCTGGCCGCGGTTGCTCCACCAGGTGTAGCAGGCGTCGGTGGTGGCGGGTTGCAAGTGCCGGTACACATCGACCATGCCGCCGCCGGTTTTGTCGTGGCGCAGCAGGGTGCTCATCCAGTCGCGCTCTTCGGGCAAAAAGCCGCTGTTCTTTTTGTTGCCCTTGAAGTTTTTCAAATCAATTTCCTGGTGCGCGATGTTGATGTCGCCGCACAGCACCACTTCGCGGCCGGCGTTTTTGAGCGCCAGCAGGTGCGGGCGCATCTCGGCCAGAAAACGAAATTTGGCGGCCTGGCGGTCCTCGCCCGAAGAGCCGCTGGGAAAGTAGCAGCTGATGATGGACAGCTTGGACGCCTGGGTACGGCCGGGGCGGTCAAAGCGCAACTCTACATAGCGGCCTTCGGCGTCAAATTCGCTGGAGCCGTAACCGATGATGACGTCGCTGGGTTCGTGCCGGGTGTACACGCCCACGCCGGAGTAACCTTTTTTCTCGGCGAAATGAAAGTGGCCTTTGAGGCCGGCCAGTGACTCGAAGCGCCCGGCCATGTCGGGGGCCTGAGCTTTGATCTCCTGCACGCAAATACAATCGGGCTTGGCTTTTTCAAGCCAGGCTTCGACGCCCTTGCTGGTGGCGGAGCGGATGCCGTTGAGGTTGAGGCTGGTGAGTGTGAACAAGGAATTTCCCATGACAACGATAAAAGCGGCCAACGACATGCTGGCCCAGGAGTTTGTGCAATTCTCGCTGGATTGCGGGGTGCTCAAGTTCGGGGAGTTCAAAACCAAGGCCGGCCGCATGAGCCCCTACTTTTTCAACGCAGGTTTGTTTGACGACGGCGCCAAGCTCGGGCGCCTGGCCGGCTTTTACGCGCAGCGCCTGGTGAGCAGCGGCATCGCGTTCGACATGATTTTCGGCCCCGCTTACAAGGGCATCCCGCTGGGTGCTGCGGTGGCCATTGAGTTGGCGCGCCTGGGGCGCAACGTGCCTTTTGCCTACAACCGCAAAGAGGCCAAAGACCACGGCGAGGGTGGCAGTCTGGTGGGCGCGCCCCTCAAAGGGCGTGTGCTGATCGTTGACGACGTGATGAGCGCCGGCACCGCTGCGCGCGAATCAATTGCGCTGATCAAGGCTGCCGGCGCTACGCCGCACGCGGTGGCTATAGCGCTGGACCGCCAGGAAATGGCGACCGAAAC
>CANIDW010000192.1 GCA_947466165.1 Comamonadaceae bacterium
GGTCATTGACCCGTTCACCGGCCAGTCGCTCAGCCGCGAAGAGCTGGCCGAGCGGCTGCACCCCTTGCACCAGCGTGAGGCCAGACCCGATGACATGACGCTGCCGCTAGGCCTGTACTTACAGCCTGCCGCGCCGCGCGACATCATGGGCCGTATGCTGCGCAACCTCAAGCATATTTACCGGCAACAGGAAGACTGGGCCCGGCTGATCACTGTGCTGGACCGTTTGCTGGTCTTGTTCCCGCGTTCCTGGCCGGAGTACCGCGACCGCGGTCTGGCCTGGGCAGAGCAGGGGCAGGCCCAACGTGCACAAGTGGATTTAGAAATTTACCTGGCCCGCGCTGAAGATGCGAAAGACCTTGAGGCCGTGGCCGACAGGCTGGCTGATTTGCGCCGCGCAGCCAGTTAGGCCAAGCGGCCTCAGCTGACGACGACGGCAGCGCCTTCGCCACGCGCGGCGATCACGCCGATCTCAAACACCTTCTCGCCGGCTTCGCTCAGCATGTGTGCGGTGGCCGCAGCGTTGGCAGCGTCCACCACCACCACCATACCGATGCCGTTGTTGAAGGTACGGTTCATTTCAAAGTCCGAAATGGCGGCCGTTGTTTGCAGCCAGGCAAACAGCTCGGTTTGCGGCCAGCTGCCTTTGACCAGGTGCGCCGCCATGCCCTCTGGCAACACGCGGGGAATGTTTTCCAGCAGGCCGCCGCCGGTGATGTGCGCCAGCGCTTTGATGCCCTGTCCTGAGCCTGTCGAAGGGGCCTGTCCTGAGCCTGTCGAAGGGGGGTGCACGGCCAGCGCCGCCAACACGTTTTTCACATACAGGCGGGTCGGCTCCATCACCGCCTGCTTGAAAGGCTTGCCGTCCAGGGTGGCGGGCAGGGCGCTGCCGGCGCGCTCTATGCATTTGCGCACCAGGCTAAAACCGTTTGAATGCACGCCGCTGGAAGCCAAACCGAGCACCACGTCGCCAACAGCGATGTTCCGGCCGGTCAGGATTTTGGATTTTTCTACCGCGCCGACGGCAAAGCCGGCCAGGTCGTATTCGCCGGGCGGGTACATCCCAGGCATTTCGGCCGTTTCGCCGCCAATCAGCGCGCAGCCCGAAAGCTCACAGCCTTTGGCGATGCCGCCCACGACGGCCGCAGCCGTGTCCACGTCCAGTTTGCCGCAAGCGAAATAGTCCAGGAAAAACAGGGGTTCTGCGCCTTGCACCAGCACGTCGTTCACGCTCATGGCCACCAGGTCAATGCCCACGGTGTCATGCATCTGCCACTCAAAAGCCAGGCGCAGCTTGGTGCCTACACCGTCTGTTCCGCTGACCAGCACAGGCTCTTTGTAGCGCTTGGGTACTTCAAACAGCGCGCCAAAGCCGCCAATGCCGGCCAGCACCCCTTCGCGCATGGTTTTTTTGGCCAGCGGCTTGATACGCTCGACCAGGGCGTCGCCTGCGTCAATGTCAACGCCGGCGTCTTTATAGGAAAGGGGGGATGGGCTCATGCTGATGAAATAGTTTGAGGTCCGCCGCAGGGCGGGCTTGGCAGGTGGGCCGGGTCAAGCCCGATAGAATCCAAGGCATGATTCTAAAGGGTCACCCTGCCCCGACCTTATGCAGTTAATTTTCTTGACCCAACGCGCCAGTGCCGCACTACCGGCATGAAGCAGATCGCGTTGGATATCGGTCTGGCATCTGCCCCCTTGTTTGCCAACTTCTTCGCCGGCCCCAACGAGGCCGCTCTCAAGCATTTGCAACTGTGGGCCGGCAACAGCTTGCGCTCGCCGGTGCCCACCTACCTCTGGGGTGAGCCCGGCAGCGGCAAAACCCATTTGCTCAAGGCGTTTGGCGGGGAGTTGTGCGCGCAAGGCGCCAGCGTCGGCTGGCTGGACGCTTCTGTTTTAGAGCCGCCACCCTTTAACGAGCGCTGGGTGGCCGTGCTGCTGGACGATTGCCACCTCTACACCGCTGTGCAGCAGCAAGCGGCCTTCAACTGGTTTGTCAATGCCCTGAGCGCGGCCGACGGCCAGCCGCGTTGCGTGTTGGCCGCCGGTTTGACGCCGCCCGCCGACCTTTCCTTGCGAGAGGATCTGCGCACCCGGCTCGGTTGGGGCCATGTTTACGCGCTGCATGCCTTGAGCGACAACGAACGCAGGGCCGTGCTGCGGCAGGAAGCGGACACCCGCGGTATTTTCCTCAGTGACGAGGCCATGGACTTCATCCTCAGCCGTTTTTCCCGCGATCTGGGCAACCTGATGCAGTTGCTCGATCAGCTCGACGGTTATTCGCTGCAAACCCAGCGGGCCATCACGGTGCCCCTGATCAAATCCATGCTGGACAACCCATGAAGCAAGTGGCTTTATTCGATCTGGACTACACCTTGATCCCGGTGGACTCCGACTACCAGTGGGGCGAATTCACTTTGGCGCTGGGCTGGTGCGATGGTGAAGATTTCAAGCGGCGTAACGCCCAGTATTACGAGGACTACAAGGCCGGTACGCTGGATATTCATGACTATGTGCGCTTTGCCACCCGTGCCATGCGTGCCCAGGGCGCTAAAAAATCCGCGCAGGCACATGCCCGCTTCATGCAGACCATCATCGGCACCACGATCCTGCCAAAGGCGCTGGCGCTGGTGCAAGCCCATCAGGCGGCCGGTGATGAGGTGGTGATCGTCACCGCCACCAACGAATTTGTCACCCGCCCGATCGCCACTGCCTTTGGCGTTAAAGAGCTGATCGCTATCGAGTTGGCCCGTGATGCGCAAGGCGAGTTCACGGGTGAGATCGCCGGTACGCCCTCTTTTCGTGAGGGCAAAGTCGACCGCGTTCAGGCCTGGCTGGCCGCCCGCCAGCTGGACTGGCACAGCGTGGAGACGGTTTTTTACTCTGATTCGATCAACGACCTGCCTTTGCTCGAAAAGGTCACCCATCCGGTCGCCACCAACCCTGACGCAGCCCTGCGCGCCATCGCTACAGAGCGTCAATGGCGCATACTTGAGCTGTTCACTTAGTTTTTCATGATCAAAAAATTCATCGATAAGCTGTTCGGCAAGACCGACAGCTCGGCCACCTCCAAAGGCCGCAGCAGTAAAAAATCACCTTACGGCCAACGGATCGAGGTCGGTCCCGAATCGCACGGCATTGACACTTCACTGGTGGACGACCGCGCCATGGACGTTGTGCGCACGCTCAAGGACGCCGGTTACGAGGCTTTCATTGTGGGTGGCGCGGTGCGTGACCTGCTGGTCGGCCTGCGGCCCAAGGATTTTGATGTGGCCACCGACGCCACGCCTGAGCAGGTCAAAACGCTGTTTCGCCGTGCTTTCATCATCGGCCGGCGTTTTCGCATTGTTCACGTGGTCTATGGCCGCGGGCGCGAGCACGAAGTCATTGAGGTCTCCACGTTTCGCGCCCATCTCGACAGCAGCCAGGCCGAGCAGGTGGGCGGCAATGAACGCACCAGCAAGAGCGAGCTCGCCGGCATGAAACACGCCGTGGACTCGTCTGGTCGTGTGCTGCGCGACAACGTCTGGGGCTCGATGGAGCATGATGCGGCGCGGCGTGACTTCACCATCAACGCCATGTATTACGACCCCGAAACACAAATCGTGGTGGACTATCACAACGGTCTGCGCGATGCCAAAAAACGCGTGCTGCGCATGATTGGCGATCCGGCCACGCGTTACCGCGAAGACCCGGTGCGCATCATCCGTGCCGTGCGTTTTGCCGCCAAGCTCAGCGCCTTGGGCTTTAAATTTGAAGACAAAACTTCCGCGCCGCTGCGCGAGATGCGTGGGCTGCTGGCCGACGTGCCGCAGTCGCGCCTGTTTGACGAGATGCTCAAACTCCTGCAGACCGGCCATGCGCTGGCCAGCATTGAGCAGCTCAAAAAACTGGGTTTGGGCACCGGCATTTATCCCCTGCTCGATGTGGTGGTTGAGACTGCCCACGAGGATTTTCTCAAGCTGGCCTTGCAAGACACTGATCGCCGGGTCGGCGAAGGCAAGCCCGTGGCCCCCAGTTTTTTGCTGGCCTGTGTGTTGTGGCCCGATGTGCGCGAAGGCTGGGCCAGGCGCACGCAGCGCGGCGAGCCGGCTATGCCCGCGCTTCAAGACGCGATTGACGACGCTTTCAATGCCAAGATCGGCGATGTCTCCGGGCGCGGCAAACTGGGTATCGACATGCGTGAGATCTGGAGCATGCAGCCGCGCTTTGAAAAGCGCGTTGGCAGTGCGCCTTACTCCCTGTTAGAACAACCGCGTTTTCGCGCCGGCTTTGATTTCTTGCGCTTGCGAGGCCAGACCGGTGAGATCGACAAGGCCTTGCCCGATTGGTGGGAAAAATTCAGTACCGCCTATGACGATGAGCGCCACGAGATGATCGAGCAGGCGCGACTGGAGCAACAGTCCAGGCCGCCAACGCCGCGCGTGCGTGTGCGCCGGCAAGACGCAGATGCAGCACTGTCCAAGGGCCAAGACAGCGGGCGCAGCGAATCAGAGCTTGA
>CANIDW010000193.1 GCA_947466165.1 Comamonadaceae bacterium
ATCAGCGCTTGGAGCTGCGCGGACTTGATGGGGCGAAACAGTCCGTCGATGTCGGCCTTGCCCAGTCGCGCTGCGTCCACCAGCAAGATCACGTCGGCCGCTGAGCTCGCGCCTTCTGCCTTGAGCCTGGCCAAAATACCGGCGTCGTCCGCGTCCACCCGGTTGATGCGGATGCCGGTGGCTTTGGTGAAGTTGGCGTACAGCGCTTCGTCGGTTTGGTAGTGACGTGCAGAATACAGGTTGAGGGTTTGTTCCTGGGCCGCGGCCAAGCCGGCCAGACACAACATACTGATGGCCGCCAGGCGCGGTAAAAACGAGTTCTTGGACATGAAAAAAATAGGTTTCGGGTGTGATGAAAATAGCTATCTTAATGCAAACGCGAATAGTTCTCAATAGCTTTGGCGGTTTTTTTTCAAGTGCCTGCTGCCGCTTGCGGCGCAGCGCTGCAGCGGTGCTTTCGGCTGTTTTGGTGGCTGCGCTGGCCGGTTGTGCTGGCCCGGGCGGACCGGCGCCGGTCAGTCCTGAAGTTGCGCCGGCACTCAGCAAGCGGGCGCCGCGCATCGGGCTGGCGCTGGGCGGCGGGGCTGCCAAAGGTTTTGCGCATGTGGGCGTGATCGCGGTGCTCGAAGAAGCCGGTTTGCGACCGGACTATGTGGTCGGCACATCGGCGGGCAGTCTGGTGGCGGCGCTTTATGCCAGCGGCAAGTCCAGCGCTGAATTGCAAAAAACGGCGATGAGCATGGAAGAGGCGGCCATCACCGACTGGATGCTGCCCCTGGTGGGTCGCGGCGTTTTCCGCGGTGATGCGCTGGGCCGCTTTGTCAACGAGTCCGTGGGCGGGCGCTTGATTGAAGACATGCGCATTCCCTTGGGCGTGGTGGCCACCGATCTGGGCAGCGGTCAGGCAGTGCTTTTTCAGCGCGGCGACACCGGCACTGCCGTGCGCGCCTCCAGCGCTGTGCCAGCGGTGTTTGTGCCCGTGAAAATCAACGGGCGCGATTACGTGGACGGCGGGCTGGTGGCGCCTGTGCCGGTGCGCTATGCGCGGCAGATGGGCGCAGAACTGGTGATTGCGGTGGACATTTCGACGGCACCTGAAGACAGCCCCACCAAAGACACGCTGCAGATCCTGCTGCAGACCTTTTCCATCATGGGCAAAAGCATCAATCAGCATGAGTTGCGCGAGGCAGACATTGTGGTGCGGCCCTCACTGGTCGGGCTCAAAAGTGCTGATTTTTCTGCGCGTCAGCGTGCCATTGACGCGGGGCGGGCCGCCATGCTCGCTGCCTTGCCGGCCTTGCGGGCCCGATTGCAAACAGTGGTGATCGCGCAGCCCTGAGGCGTAGCCCGGGGCTTGTGCACAGCCGAAAAAAAGCCCGCACTTGGCGGGCTTTTTTTCTGGCGCAAACGAATTAACGTTTTTTGGCGGCAGTGGACTTGACTGCAGTGGCAGCAGTCTTGGTGACGCTGTTGAAGTTGGCTTCAGCCATGTCGGTGGCTTGCTTCACGGCTTTTTGAACCGATTCGAAAGCGTTGTTGGCGGCAGCCACGGTGCTCTTCATGACAGCCATGGCGGTCTCGGAGCCGGCCGGTGCGTTCTTGGCAGCGCCGTCAACCAGGCTCATGAACTTGGCTTGGGCGTCAGCGGTTTGGCTTTCAACGGCCTTGTTGAATTCGCTGGTGGTGCCCGAAGCGATGTCATACAGGTGGCGGCTGTAAGCAGCGGTTTTTTCAGCCAGAGGCTGCATCAGACCGGCTTGCATGGCCATCAGTTCTTGTGCGTCTTTCACGCCCATGAAAGCTTGTGTCTGGTGGGCTGTGTCGGCCAGTGCGGCTTTGGAAGCTTGCAGGTTGAGCTCGACCAGTTTTTCAACGCCTTCAAAGGCTTTGTGGGTCAAGCCAAAGAGGGTTTCAACGGTGGCTTTTTGCGAAGCGATGAATTGTTCAGTGGTCAGCATATCGAATCTCCAGTAGTGTTGAACGGATCAGGTGGGTAGCTAAAAATGTGAATGCAGTGTTAATTGCTGCATTGCAACAAAACCAAGTATAGGGATAAGCTGAGCCTTTACAAGCACTTTTTGTTGCATTGCAGCATTTTAGAGGCTGCCCTCTAGGCTGGCATCTGATCTAGCTTGTGCCGGGGTTCAACCGCCTGCCGCACCCGGGGAGGCCTGAACGGCCACAATGGTGCGGCCTCTACGGGCGCTGTTCCGGCTGCCTCAGTTGGAGTCTTTGACTTATCTCTCACGAGCTTTTGCCAATTGCAAGCCTTTTACGCCGACCACTTTGTATTGCCACTTCCCGCGGGTCATCGCTTCCCGATGGCCAAGTACGCACTGTTGCGCGAAAGGGTGGCGCTGGAGTTACCGAAGGTGCAAACCCAAGAGGCACCAGCAGCCAGTGACGGCGAGCTGGCCCTGGCGCACAGTCCGGCTTACATCCACGCTGTGACCAGCGGGCAATTGCCCGCAGCGGCCATGCGCGAGATCGGTTTTCCGTGGAGTCCGCAGATGGTCGAGCGCTCACGGCGCTCAGCGGGCGCCACGGTGGCCGCTGCCCGTGCGGCCCTGGGCTTGCAAGCAGGTGCAGACGCCAGGCCCGCCGGCGTGGCAGCCAACATGGCCGGTGGCACGCACCACGCCAGCGCTGAGCAGGGCAGCGGCTTTTGTGTCTTTAATGATGCGGCGGTGGCCGCACGCTTGATGCAAGCCGAATGGAGCCGCCTGCATGGCCCCCAGCGCGCAGCGCTGCAGGTGGCTGTGATTGACCTGGATGTGCACCAGGGCAATGGCACGGCCCGTATCTTCAGGCAAGACGCCAGCGTCTTTACCTTGTCCCTGCACGGCAAGCACAACTTTCCCTTTCGCAAGGAAGCCGGCGACCTGGACATGGATTTGCCCGACGGCTGCGCCGATGCGCCCTACTTGCAGGCACTGGACGACGCGCTGAACGAACTGGACCGGCGCTTTTCCCCCGGCCTGGTGATTTACCTGGCAGGTGCCGACCCTTTTGAGGGCGATCGCCTGGGTCGACTGGCTTTGAGCTTTGAGGGCCTGAAGGCGCGTGACCAGCGAGTTTTTGAATGGGCCTGGCAACGCCGCGTGCCCCTGGCCTTTGCCATGGCGGGCGGCTACGGCGTCAACATCGACGACACCGTGCAAGTGCAGATGAACACTTACGAGCTGGCGCTGGCTTATTGGCAGCGATGGCAGCGTTGGCAGCAGCCGCAGCACTGGCAAAATCAAGAAATGTCCTTGACCCCCAAGCCCCTGCACCTGACATGACCCGCCCCATTGCCCAGGCCCGCAGCGCCTACACAGTTTTTTATCCGATCAGCACCCGCTGGCTGGACAACGACGTCTACGGGCATGTCAACAATGTGGTTTATTACGGCTGGTTTGACACGGCCGTGAACCGGTTTTTGATCGAACAAGGCGGGCTCGACATTCATGCGGGCGCCTTCATGGGTCTGGTGGTCGAGTCGCAATGCAACTACTTTGCCCCCTTGGCTTATCCGCAGGAAGTGCAAGCCGGCCTGCGCGTGGCCCATGTCGGTCATAGCAGCGTGCGCTATGAAGTGGCGCTCTTCGCCGGGCATAGTACAGACCCGAGTGCTGGGGCTGACGCCCTGTGCGCGGCCAGCGGTCACCTCGTGCATGTTTATGTAGACCGTCTCACGCGCCGGCCGGTGGCCTTGCCCGCGCCCTTGCTGTCGGCGCTGGCAAAGCTGCGCTGCTGAGTTGTGATGTCGATGCGCACAGTCCTTTTTGGGCAACCTAAGATGGGCCCTCACCAGCCATGAACCCAAGTCCTTTGAATCCATCTCAAGAGCAGGCCGCAGCGCCTGCCGGCACTCAGGTGGAGTTGCCGCATGCCGAGTTTTGCGCCGGCCTGCCGGCGGGTCGCTTTCATTTGATCGTCAACCCCGAACGGGCCCAAAAATATGTGCGGCACCGTTTGTTTGTGGTCGGGCTGGCCTTGCCCGTCATCGCCATCGGCACGGCGCTGGCCTGGTCGGGCCATGTCTGGTTGGGTTTGCCCATGGTGGCAGCCGGTTTGATTGTGCCCCGCTTGATCAAAGCACAGGCCGCCAAAATCCTTTTGCACCTGGCTTTGCGCGAAGAAAAAACCTACCGTGAAGCGCTGGATTTCGAAATCATGGAAGTGCGCCTGCGCTAGCAGCGCTCCCCGGCCCAAGGCCCGCTATTTCTTAAAGAAAGACTCCTTATGAACCCTGTAGACCAAGCCATCACCAGCCGCATGTCGGTGCGTGCTTTTTTGCCTGAGGCCGTACCGCGTGAGACGCTGATGCATGTGCTCGATGTCGCCAGTCGCGCACCTTCCGGCGTTAACACCCAGCCCTGGAAGGTCTATGTGCTGCAAGGCGCCACGCGTGACGCACTGGTGAGCAAAGTCTGCGCTGCCCATGACGCTGTGCGTGCCGACCCGAGCCTGGCTGCCCACTACCAGGAAGCCTAC
>CANIDW010000194.1 GCA_947466165.1 Comamonadaceae bacterium
CGGCATGTGCGTTTCAATGCCGAAGAGCATCCGCTGGCCTTGCAATTGGGCGGCAGCGAGCCGGCTGACCTGGCGCAGGCCGCCAAGTTGGGTGAGGCGTGGGGTTATGACGAGATCAACCTCAACTGCGGCTGCCCCAGCGAGCGTGTGCAGCGCGGCGCCTTCGGCGCTTGCCTCATGGCTGAACCGCAACTGGTAGCCGATGGCGTCAAGGCCATGCTGGATGCGGTGAGCGTACCGGTGACCGTGAAGCACCGTATCGGCATTGACAAAGGCGAGAGCTACGATTTTGTGAGGGATTTTGTGGGCATCGTCAGCCGGGCCGGTTGCCAAACTTTCATCGTGCATGCCCGCAACGCCTGGCTGCAAGGCCTGTCACCCAAAGAAAACCGCGAAGTGCCGCCGCTGCGATATGTGTTTGTACACCGGCTGAAAAAAGATTTTCCGCAGCTGCGCATCATGATCAACGGCGGCATCAATACCGCTGCGCAAGTGCACGAGCAACTGCAGCACATCGATGGCGTGATGATAGGCCGTGAGGCTTATCACAACCCGTGGTGGCTGGCCTCCTGGGATGCTGATTTTTGGGGTGAGCCCGCCCCTGCGCAAGCGCTGACGCGCGAGCAGGTTGAAGCACAGATGGTGGACTACATGGCGCGTGAAGCGGCGCTGCATGGCACGCCCTGGAGCGCCATCGCCCGCCACATGCTGGGGCTGCGCCATGGGCTGCCGGGTTCCCGGCGCTGGCGTCAGGTCTGGAGCGACCACAAGCTTAAGGCCTTCCCTGCGCATGAGGTGATGGCCCTGGCAGCAGCATCAGCGCCATGAAGCCGACGGCGCCCAGCGCGGCAGAAAACCACAGCGCACCACCGCCAAAGCGATCGATCGCCAGGCCGAACACATAGGGCGACAGCGCCTGCGCAAAACGCGCCGGCACCATCAGGAGGCCCTGACGCAAGCCGTAGTCTTTGGTGCCAAACAGCACCAGCGGCAAGGTGCCCTTGGCGATTGTCAAAATGCCGTTGCCCGCGCCATGCAGCAGTGTGAAAGCCGCGCCTGCCGGTACGCCGAGCAGCAAAAATGCTATGGCGCCCACTGAGTGCAGCGCGCCCGCTACGCGCGCCGAGGCCACCGGGTGAACGCGGCGCAGCAAACCATACTCGAGCAAGCGGCCTGCCACCTGCGCCGGCCCGACCAGGGCGGCCAGCAGCAGTGCGGTCGCCAGCGGCAGGCCCTGCGCTTGCAGCAGCCGTGGCAAGTGGGCGGCCATGGCGGTGCTGATGAACCAGGTGACGGCAAAGACCAAGGCCAGCAAGGCGCCGGCGCGGCGGGCGCTGGACTGGCTCAGTGGTTCTGCTGCCGGCGCCAGCGCCGATGTGCTGCCGTCAACCGGCTGGATGTCTTGGTTGGCAGTTGGATCGGGCGTTCTTTGCAGCAGAGCGTTCAGCGGCAGCCCTACCAAGAGGTGCAGGGCTGCCCAGCTCATGCAGGCCGTGCGCCAGCCCCAGTGCAGCTCCAGCCAGGCTGACAGCGGCCAGCCGATGGTGCTGGCCAGGCCCGCCATCAGCGTGATGCCGGTGATCGGTCCGCGTGAGCGCTGGCCGTAAAGATGCACCAGCGTGGCAAAGGCCGCTTCATACAGACCAGCGGCCATGGCCATGCCCAGAATGCACCAGCCCGCAAACAGACCGACAGGCCCTTGCGCCAGCGCCAGGCAGACCAGCCCGAGCGCAAACACCAGGCTGTTGAGCATCAACACGCGCCGCCCGCCAAAGCGGTCAATTGCCCGGCCGGCCAGCGGCCCCAGCAGGGCAGACACCACTAACGCGGCTGAAAAAGCGGCAAAGATCAGCGGACTGCTCACACCCAGATCGCGCGCCATCGAGTTCGCCAGCATGGCTGGCAAGTAGTAGCTCGAAGCCCAGGCCAGCGTTTGCGCCAGGCCCAGGCAGGAAACGGTGCGCGTCTGGGGTGTCATCACAGCAGCATCGTAGTCGCTCCAAACTAGATTCAACAGCCGTTTGACATGGATTTGCCACATGACCGACATGCATGTGTCACGTGCTGCTCTCAGAATTCAGCACAAGCCCACAAGTCCAAGGATGCACACATGCAGCACGAGCAAAACATGCCAAGTTTGTCACCCCAGCACAAGGTGTTGCCGCAACGACTGCGCCCAGACCAGGTACTGCTGAAGATTTTGCGTTGCACAGCCCACTACATGGCCAACAGCCCGGGTGGACTGCGTTTTGTGGCCGGTACCCGGCCCTGGCTGGAGGGTCTGAACCCTGGCATCCGGCGCCAGCCCGATGGCCACCAAGGCTGATTCAAAAAAGTATTTATTCAGCGACCGATCTATTTCTAGGAATTTCAAATGAAAGAATTGCCGAGCCCGACTTTTTCCCTGTCGCCTATAGCTTTGCCGCGGGGATGGTTCAATCGCAACATCCCTTTGCCGCTTGCCGGGCCTGTGGCTACGCCGCTCGTCTCTGCCATTGAGGTGAGCTGGGCACGCAACCTCGATGAGGTTCGTGCAGCACAACGTTTGCGCTACCAGGTCTTTGCCGTTGAAATGGGTGCACGACTTGACACCAAACTGCCCGGGCATGACGTGGATCTGTTTGACGACTACTGCGAACACCTCTTGGTGCGCGACCAGGCCACGCAGGAGGTCATCGGTACCTACCGCGCCTTGACTCCCACGCAAGCGCGCCGTGCCGGCGGCACTTACAGTGACATCGAGTTTGACCTCACGCGTCTGCGCTCATTGCGCTCGCGCATGGTGGAGTTGGGTCGCAGTTGTGTGCACGCCGATCACCGGCAGGGTGCGGTGATCCTGGCCTTGTGGGGTGCGCTGGCGCAGTTCATGTCGCGCAACCAGCTGGACACCATGATCGGTTGCGCCAGCATCCCCATGCAATACGGCGGTACGTCCACGGGTCACGCCGCTGCCAGCATCTGGCGCCAATTGCGCCAAACCCATCTGGCCGGTATTGACTGGCATGTGACGCCGCGTTTGGCATTGCCGGTAGACCGGCTGGATGATTCTCTGGACGTTGAGCCCCCGGCTTTGATCAAGGGCTATTTGCGCTTGGGCGCCAAGGTGTTGGGTGCACCGGCCTGGGATCCGGATTTCAATTCGGCTGATTTACCCATGATGATGCGTATCGCTGATCTGCCACCGCGTTACCGCAAGCGTTTTGACGCAGCTGCTGATTAAGAACCTGGGCCTCAGCGCCTTGGGTTTGATATGTATTCACCGTACTGTCATTTATCTGTCATAAATGGATTCCACAATCAATTTGAGCTTAATCAACTCTGATTGAGTGTCGGGCTTCAATAATCCACTGCCTTCATGGTTTTTCATCTATGCCCAATCCAAATGAAATGAAGACGCTAACTGCGGCGGCGGGTACACCTCGTTTGAATCTTCTCAACCGTGACGTCAGTATTTTGGCGTTCAATGAGCGTGTGCTGGACTTGGCTACACAAACTCAGACGCCCTTGCTAGAGCGGTTGAGGTTTTTGTGCATTGTTTCATCGAATCTGGATGAATTTTTTGAAGTTCGCGCAGAACCGCATTTGTCTGCGTTGCGCTTGAAGGGGGGCAAATCTTCAGAAGCGCAAGCCGCCTACGCTGCACTGTCTGAAGCGGCTCATACCATTGTTGAGAAACAATATTGTCTGTACAACGACGTCTTGTTGCCGGAGTTCGCCCGGCAAGGCATTCATCTGCTCTCGCACGGTGAGCGAAATGCAGCTCAAAAGCGTTGGGTCAAAGCTTATTTTTTGCGCGAAGTGCGGCCTTTGTTGATTCCGGTCGGCCTGGATCCATCGCACCCGTTCCCGATGGTTGCCAACAAATCGCTCAACTTCATTGTCCGGCTGGGCGGCAAAGATGCTTTTGGACGTGAGAACGAAATTGCGATTGTCAAAGTGCCTCGCGTGTTGCCGCGCATCATGCAAATACCAGACAGCAGTGGCAAAGGAAAATTACACTTTGTCGCCTTGACCAGCGTGATCCGCTCGCACCTGGCAGATCTTTTTCCGGGCCGCGATGTGCAGCAGTTCTCGCAGTTCCGGGTGACCCGGCACTCTGACCTTGCGGTGGACGAGGAAGATGTGTTGAACCTGCGCACAGCCTTGCGTGCCGGCCTCGAACAACGCAACTACGGACAAGCCCTGCGGCTGGAGGTTTCTGCCGGTTGCTCTGAGCATTTGTCTCAATTTCTGCTCGAGCAGTTTGATCTGCCGCCCGAAGCGCTGTACAGGGTTCCTGGCCCTGTGAACCTGGTCCGGCTTACGCAGCTGGTAGACCTGGTGAATGACCCCGCGCTGTTATTTCCGCCTTATCAATCTTCGTACCCGCAACAACTCAAGCAGGGCGAATCGATTTTCCAAAAGCTCAAAGAAGGTGATGTGTGCATTCACCAGCCCTTTGAA
>CANIDW010000195.1 GCA_947466165.1 Comamonadaceae bacterium
GAGCGGCAGGTCGAGTCGCACCTGGCCAGCCACTTAGAGCGGCTGCCTGCCGGGGACTACGCTTCCCGGGCCATCGTTGCGCAGATGAAGGCCGATGAAGCACGCCACGCGGCGGACGCTCAAGCTTCCGGCGCCCGCGAGTTGCCGGCGCCTGTTAAAAACCTGATGCGCGCCGCGGCCAAGCTGATGACGGTGGTGGCGCACCGGGTTTGAAGCTGGGGCAAATGCAGCGCCCCACCCGCGAGCAAGCAGACCTCATTCCACCAGCGGCTGAGTTCGAAGCGAAAAAATTTCAACCGTTTGCGCCAACATGGCAACGTGATCATGCGCTGCATAAAGAGCCATGTGCAAGGTTTTAGGCTGGTCAATGTATTCGTGAACCATCAGGTTGCGCAACTTGCGCACAGCCAACCATTCATCTGCACTGGCCAGAAGCCCAAGCTTTTCGGCACGGTCCAAGTTCTCCAGAACCGCGCCCGATCCCTCCTCCATCGCCTTCAGCCATGCGGGAAGAAACTTGTCCCCCAATAAATCTTGAAGTCGGCCAAAGCGAG
Organism: Comamonadaceae bacterium; assembly: GCA_947466165.1. Lineage (GTDB taxonomy): Bacteria > Pseudomonadota > Gammaproteobacteria > Burkholderiales > Burkholderiaceae_C > Polaromonas. The sequence goes on from CANIDW010000195.1 coordinate 555, forward strand.
CGACGAAAGCATCCACCCGCTCTGAAAAATCAATGTCCTGGAGGCGCAACACCAGTTCATCAGGGTTAAAAGGGGTTTTAAATAGCCTCGCGTCAGTCTGCTGCAGGTGCAGTAGCTCGGCCTGCGCAGTTTTGAGCAGGCCAGTCAAGCGCTCACGGTCGCCCTTGGCGAGCTTGTCTTTGAAGTTTGGCGACACAGAACTCATGTGAGCAAGACGCCCTCTGAAAGTGCAATGTTATCCACGGGCAAGCTGGCTTGCACCCCATCCAATAGACGAACATCTACCTTGCGCCCATCGAGCTGGCGCTGCAATTGGGCCGCCAGCAAAGAGGCCTCCCAGATCGGGTTGCCCAACTGTTCCGGGACAAACACGTGCAAGTCGATGTCACCGCCCTTGGCTGTGTCATCCAGCCGGGAGCCAAACAAACGCACCTGTGCCCCGGTGCCCCAACGCAAGGAGACAGCCTGGTGAATGATGGCTTGAGAACGAGAAGAAAGTCTCATGGTTTTAAGGATAACGGATTCAGGCGACCTCCACCAGTTCAAAGCTGGTCGTGATGTCTGCCGTCTTGCCCAGCATGATGGTGGCAGAGCAGTATTTGTCGTGGCTCATGGCGATGGCACGCTCTACGGCGCTGCTTGTCAGGCCTTTGCCGGTGACCACAAAGTGCATGTTGATTCGGGTGAATACTTTGGGGTCGACTTCGGCGCGCTCTGCACTGAGCTTGACCGAGCAGCCGCGCACGTCTTGCCTGCCGCGTTTGAGGATCAGGACCACGTCGTAGGCGGTGCAGCCGCCGGCACCGGCCAGCACGGTTTCCATGGGGCGCGGGGCCAGGTTGGCGCCGCCGTTGTCGGGTTTGGCGGCGTCGGGCGCGCCGTCCATCACCAGGGTGTGGCCGCTGCCGGTCTGCGCCACAAAAGACATGGCCGAACCCTCACCCGGTGTGGCGGGCGGGCCTGCCCAACTGACTATGCATTCCATGAATAACTCTCTTTCATATTCAAAATAGGCTACCTGAAGCCTGTAAAAACCCGCTTTTTTAGCATTTTTGTAAGGAATTCATGTTGCTATGCAGCATTGAGTCGTTATACTGAAATCTAGCAACATTCAACTGACATTTCAGTGCGCTCGACTTCCAGCGCCACAAGAAACAGCAGGAGATTGTTGCACCGCTTGTCTCCTCCACTCCGCAAAGAGTGGATTCATGGCCCAGACCTCACGGTCTGGGCCTTTTTTTTGGGGGCTCTATGATGACGCCAAGAAAGAAAGACCATGTCATCACCCCAACTCAAGCCCGCTGACTACCTGAAAAAAATCCTCACGGCCCGCGTTTATGACGTGGCGGTCGAGTCTGCTTTGGAGCCGGCCAAAAACCTGAGCCTGCGCTTGAAAAACACCGTGCTACTCAAGCGTGAAGACCAGCAGCCGGTGTTCAGCTTCAAGCTGCGCGGCGCTTACAACAAGATGGCGCACCTGAGCGCTGCGCAACTTAAAAAAGGCGTGATCTGCGCCTCGGCCGGCAACCATGCGCAGGGTGTGGCGCTGAGCGCCAACAAGCTGGGCACGCGCGCAGTGATCGTGATGCCGGCGACCACACCACAGCTCAAGGTGGACGCGGTGCGCGCACTGGGCGGCGAGGTGCTGCTGCACGGCGAGAGTTACTCCGACGCTTACCTGCACGCCGCCATGCTGGAGAAAAAAAAGGGACTGACTTTTGTGCACCCCTTTGACGACCCCGATGTGATCGCCGGCCAGGGCACGATCGCCATGGAAATACTGCGGCAGATTCAGGGCTTGAGTCAGGGCCAACTCGACGCGGTGTTTGTCGCCATCGGCGGCGGCGGCTTGATATCCGGCGTGGCCAACTACATCAAGGCGGTGCGCCCGGAGATCAAGGTGATTGGCGTGCAGATGAATGATTCGGACGCGATGATCCGCTCGGTGGCGGCCCACAAGCGGGTGACGCTGCAAGACGTGGGGCTGTTTTCAGACGGCACAGCGGTCAAGCTGGTGGGCGAGGAGACCTTTCGCATCAGCCGTGAGCTGGTCGACGAATTCATGACCGTGGACACCGACGCGGTGTGCGCCGCCATCAAAGATGTGTTTGTCGACACGCGCAGCATCGTCGAGCCGGCCGGTGCGCTGGCAGTCGCCGCCATCAAGCAGTACGTGGCCAAACACAAAACTCAGGGGCAGACTTACGCCGCGATTTTGTGCGGCGCCAACATGAACTTTGACCGCCTGCGCTTTGTCGCTGAGCGTGCCGAAGTGGGTGAAGAACGCGAAGCGCTGTTTGCCGTGACCATCCCCGAAGAGCGCGGCAGCTTCAAGCGTTTTTGCGAGTTGATCGGCCAACTGCCAGGCGGCCCGCGCAGCGTGACCGAGTTCAACTACCGCATCAATGACGCCGCCCAGGCGCATGTGTTTGTGGGACTGACCACGCAGGGCAAAGGCGAAAGCCGCAAGATCGCCGGCACTTTCAGCAAACACGGTTTCAAGGCCCTGGACCTCACGCATGACGAGCTGGCCAAGGAGCATGTGCGCCACATGGTGGGCGGGCACAGCGCTTTGTCTAAAGACGAGCGTTTGCTGCGCTTTGAATTTCCCGAGCGGCCGGGCGCCTTGCTCAAGTTTTTGTCAACCATGCGGCCGGGCTGGAACATCAGCTTGTTTCACTACCGCAACCAGGGCGCTGACTACGGCCGCATCCTGGTCGGCTTGCAAGTGCCCAAAACCGACAACGCCGCTTTCAAGTCCTTTTTAGCCACCCTGGGTTACCCGCACGTGGAAGAAACTGACAACCCGGTTTACAAGCTGTTTTTGAAGAGTTGAGACGGACGCGGGGAGGGGATGGATCCCCGCCTTCGCGAGGATGACGAGAAAAAGATGGATACCCGCGTGCGCGAGGATGACGCGGTGGAAAGCTCCCGACATTCCTGCGCCTAGCCCGTTATTCCTGCGTTTAACCGTCATTCCTGCGGAGCCTGCCCTCGACCTGATCGGGGGGCAGGAATCCATCCCCGTCTTTCATCAGCGTGACCATTTTTGGAGAGCAATCGCATGGCAAATCTAGACGGACAGCTGGTGGTGGCCATTTCCTCGCGGGCGCTGTTTGACTTTGAAGAAGAAAACCGCGTCTTTGAAGAAGGCATGGCGCAGCCGCTGCTCGATGGCGCCAAGCGCGACGCGGCCTACATGCAACTGCAGTTAGATCGGCTCGATGTGCCGGCCAAACCGGGTGTGGCGTTTTCATTGGTCAAAAAACTGCTGGCCTTCAATGACGCTCCGGAGAGCCAGGGGCAAGCGCCGGCCAATGGCAAGCCGCCGCAGCGCGTCGAGGTGGTGATCCTCTCGCGCAATGACCCGGTATCAGGGATGCGCGTGTTTCGCTCGGCGCAGCATTACGGACTGAAAATTCAACGCGGCACCTTCAACCGCGGCGAGCCGCCATGGCGCTATCTCAAGCCGCTGCATGCCAATTTGTTTTTGTCCACCCACCTGAGCGACGTGCGCGCCGCGTTGGAGGCCGGCGTGCCGGCGGCGCAGGTCTACCCGCATTCGGCGCACGCCAGTGACCAGCATCCGCATGAAGTGCGCATTGCCTTTGACGGTGACGCGGTGCTGTTTTCAGACGAAGCCGAGCGCGTGTTTCAGTCGCAGGGGCTGAACGCTTTTCAACAGCACGAGCGCGACAACGCGGCCCAGCCGCTGCTGGCCGGGCCCTTCAAGCCGCTGCTAGAAGCGCTGCACCGGCTGCAGGAAGCCGGCACCTCGCGCATGCGCATACGCACCGCGCTGGTCACCGCGCGCAGCGCGCCTGCGCATGAACGCGCCATCCGCACGCTGATGGACTGGAACATCCAGGTTGATGAGGC
>CANIDW010000196.1 GCA_947466165.1 Comamonadaceae bacterium
CGCAGACACCGCCACTTGCGGCAGCCACATGAAGAGGCATGCCACTTTGGCGGCGCCTTCGGCACCCAACTGAACAGGCAGTGAAGCAACTCCCATTTGGCGGTCGCCCTCTATCGCCTTGAAGTCATTCAAGGTCATGATGCCGTGCGCACCCAAGCTGTACAGCAAAGCCAGGTACACCGCATTGGCGCCGGGCCATGCGCCGCCTAACATCACGGCAGTGCCTGTGAGCCACGCTAAACCTTCGTAACTCAGGCCGCACGCGGCGTTGCCATACCAACCATTTTTTTTCAATCGCACGGGCGGCATGCTGTAGGCCCAAGACAAAACAATCGCCAATGCACAGGCCGCAAAGCCCCAGGGGCCCATCATCGTGGCCCACAGCAGTGACAGCAGCGTCCAGGCAATCGCAATGCCCAAACCCCAGCGGCCGGGCATGCGGCCGGATGGAATGGGTCTTTGGGGTTCATTGATCGCATCGACATGGCGGTCAAACCAGTCGTTGACCGCTTGGCTGCTGGCGCAGACCAAGGGGCCCGTGAGAACGAGGCCCAGGAAAATCAACATCCAGTTGTCCGTCAGGCTTTGACCGGAGGAGACCGCACCACAGGCAAAGGCCCAAACGGGCGGAAACCAGGTGATCGGCTTGAGAAGCTCAGCGACGGTGCCCAAGCTAGGGTGTCGCAGTGGTGACTTAAGAGCAAGGATGGGGTTGTCCATGCCTTCATTATGTGAAACCGGCTTGACTTGTCAACCGGTGTTGACACTAAGTGTCAATCAAAAAATACACGCTGCCCTCAGCTGATGGGCGAGTCGGACTCGTTATCCGACAAAATGCCGAATCTGCGCAGCTTCACGTACAGGCTCTGGCGCGAAAGACCCAGCATTTCAGCTGCAGAGGCCCGGTTGTTGTGCGTTAACTCCAGCGCTGCCTCAATGCACATGCGCTCGATGGTGTCCACCGTTTCGCCCACGATGTCTTTGATGGGACGCCGACCCACCAGCTGGGAGAGTTCGGCAAACGGGTTAGGCAGGGCCTGAGTAGCCTCTGAGGAAGCCTGCAAACGCCTGTCCATGTCCCGCACAAAAAACACATACAAGGGCTCAGGCTGAAGCAGATGGACCGCCGAAACTTCGACCGGAAGCGTCATGCCCGACAAGGTTCTGACTTCGGTGGCGAAATTTCTCACCGGCAAATGCTGCTTCAATGAGGTATTTAAAACCCCCCAGTCAACGGCACCCCTTTGCAACCATCGCTCCAATGACTGGCCCACGACCTGAGAAGGCGCCGTCAATCCCAATAGCGCCATGCCTTCTTCGTTCACGCTTTTGACTGCACCGGCGGTGTCCGTGAGCAGCCAGCCATCCGGGAAATGCTCCATCGCTGCGCTTAGCACCGCTGCCGATTGTGTGTCAGCCTTGGTGGACGCAAAAGCTTCACGGGGGGTGAGCCGCACCAGAAATTGAGCGCCCCCCTCCTGGCGGAAAACAGTTGCCGACACCGTGAGGGCCGAATCGGAACCGGCCACGAACGCAGAGCACAATTCGATTCGACCCGTGGCCAGTGCCGTTCTCAGCAAGGACTGAACTTCGCCCTGGTTGTCTGCCTCAAAACACTCGCGGAAATCCCGGCCCACCAAGCGCTTGCCGGCGTCTTTGAAGAGTGCTTGCGCACCTATGTTGGCCTCGAGCAAGCGGTAGTTATGAGCATCCACCATCAGCACAGCTTCAGGTGATGTTTCAAACAAAACACGGTAACGCGCCTCGATGTGCCGCAGGCGCAGGTAGTCGCGCTCTACAGATTGCTGGGTTTCAACCAAGCGGCGCTGCAATTCGGCCAAGCGCTCCAGGTTTCGACCCACAGCCAACATTTTTTGCCCCTTCAGAGCAACGGTGATGTACTGAATAGCCGCCTCACCGCCAGTGGGGGTGGGGTGATTAACATGGCGCCAGGTCAGGGTCTGTTCGTCTGCCTGCACCAGCAAGAGCTCGTTGATTTTTTTCCTGCTCTCAACGGTGACGGTGTCGACCCAGAGTTTGCCGATCCAGCTCTGACAACCCAAAGACGCCATGGTGTCCTGTCCGGTGGACACATCCTCAATGAATCCTTTGTCATTCATGATCAAAGTCACATCCGAAACCACCCCTAGCAGCTTGGTGAATGTGGCGGACTCCAGATCAGCAAAGTTCATTTGAATTAATACTTTAGAATTATTTTATAGTTTAAATTGTTTTTAAACATTAAATAATTATAACCTTCAATTTTTAGCGAGCGATTTCTTTGCCTGCGTACGCGCCGGGCTTGGACTCAGCCGATGTCAAAAGAAGCTGACGGTGGGCCTTGTCTATCTTTTGCATCACAGCCACGACGGCTTGCTGTGCGTTTGCGTTGATCAGGTGCGTGCCGGGCCAGCTTAACTTCTCGGGTGCAAGGCAGGCCTGGGGACCGCCCACAAAGATCTGCAAATTCGGATTGAGAGCCGAGACTTGCAATTCCGCGACGGCCTTGGACACAGCATCCAAGTGCCGCTCGGTGGAGATGGACAGTGCAACGGCATCAAACCAATCGGCGTGAAAACTAAGCTTGAACTCAGCAATGTCTTGGGGCGCGGCCAGCGTCACCGTCCAGCCGGCCTGCCTGAAGAATTCACTCACCATGAAGACCCCCAAGCCATGTTGCGAACCCGGCTCGCTCATCAAAAGCAGGCTTAAGCCATTTGGCCCGGAATAAGCCTCCGATAAAAATTCTGCGCTGAACTCGTACAGGATTTGATGCAGCCTCGAATGGGCAATGGTGCAGTGCACAAAATCAAACTCGTCCGCTGTCCAGCGCTCGCCGATCAAACGGGCGGCAGGCGCGATGCCACCGATGTAAATATCGGCCAAAAGATGCCCCTGCCTATGCCAAGCGCGCAGAATTTGACGGGTTTTTTCGATGCTGTGAAGGCTTGCGTCAGCCAGCCGCTCAATCTGGGCTTGATCGAGTGCGGGTTTATCGTCAAAGCTTGTCCCGCCCACCAGGCGCGGACTGACGCCCATCCCAAAATTGAGCTTGGGCACGAAGCCTGGCTGGGCACTTTGCTCAGTGCGCGCACCAGCCGGCTTCTCAAATTTATATTGAGCCACGCGTATTACCCTCTCTTCCAACAAGACGCCTCAGTGTGATTTAAATCGGACTCACATGCATTCAGTGTAAACCCTAGATGTCATATTTATTGTCAATTTGTGTTGACACTCTGGATTTCAAGACTTAAAGTGAGCTCAGTTCTTTAGCCACGAAGGTGAGAAATGCAGGGTTCGCAGCCACAGTTTATGTACACACCGGAGCAACGCGCCAGGCGCGATGCGACTCGGTGGACTCTGGTTCAGGGCGTTTTGGCGCCGGTTCAATTCTTGGTTTTCTTGGTCAGCCTCTACCTGGTTTTAAACAGCTTGAGGACCGGCGAACACACCGACTGGGCCCTGGCTTCTGTGGTGGTCAAAACCCTGGTGCTTTACCTGATCATGGTGACGGGTTGCATCTGGGAAAAAGTTGTATATGGCAAATACCTGTTTGCACACGCCTTCTTCTGGGAAGACATGGTCAGCATGCTGGTGCTGGCATTGCATACCGCTTACCTCTGGGTTTGGTGGCAAGGTCAATGGTCTGCAGGGGACCAGCTTTTGCTGGCCTTGGCCGCCTATGTCACCTACGGCTTCAACGCAGCGCAGTACATCCGGAAACTGCGCATGGCACGGCTGCAAAAACCAGCCACGCAAGCGCTTCACCCAGCCAGCCCGCAGGTCAGCGTATGAGCACCGTCATTCCTATCCGCGCTGAGACAAGCACAGGCTGCACAGATGTCATTCCCTTGGTCGAGCGCGGGCAGCGCGAGGTTTTCTGCGGCCTGACTGGCATCATTTGGCTGCACCGGAAAATTCAAGATGCTTTCTTCCTGGTGGTTGGCTCCCGCACATGTGCTCACCTGATCCAGTCTGCCGCTGGTGTGATGATTTTTGCAGAGCCCAGGTTCGGCACCGCCATCATTGATGAGCGCGATCTGGCTGGTCTGGCCGATGTGCACGATGAGTTGGACCGCGTTGTCAATCAACTTCTCAATCGCAGACCCGACATCAAAATGCTTTTTCTGGTGGGCTCATGCCCGTCTGAAGTGATCAAACTTGATTTGTCACGCGCTGCAGAACGCCTGAACCAGATTCACCACCCTGCCGTTCGTGTACTGAACTACTCCGGCAGCGGCATTGAGACCACGTTCACCCAGGGTGAAGACGCCTGCCTGGCCGCCCTGGTACCAGCCTTACCGAAAGCGGATGCTTCCGCGCCCAAGCAACTGATGGTGGTCGGCACGCTGGCCGATGTGGTGGAAGACCAGATGCGCAGCTTGCTGGAGCAAATGGGTATCTCGCTGTGCTTTTTTCCACCCCGGAAAAG
>CANIDW010000197.1 GCA_947466165.1 Comamonadaceae bacterium
GCGGGGATCCATCTTCTTCCCGCCTTCTCACTGAAACGCCACCTCTGAAAAACTGCGCAGCTTGCGGCTGTGCAACTGGCTGCTGCCCTGGCTGCGCAAAAGTTCCAGCGCGCGTATGCCGATGCGCAGGTGCTGGTCCACGCGTTCTCGGTAAAAGTGGTCGGCCATGCCGGGCAGTTTGATTTCGCCGTGCAGCGGTTTGTCGCTCACGCACAGCAGCGTGCCATAGGGCACGCGAAAGCGAAAACCGTTGGCGGCGATGGTGGCGCTTTCCATGTCCAGCGCAACCGCGCGGCTCTGGCTGAAACGGCGCTGCGGCTGGTTGGCCGGCAGCAACTCCCAGTTGCGGTTGTCGGTGCTGGCCACGGTGCCGGTGCGCATGATGCGTTTGAGCTCGGGCCCTTGCAGGTGCGTCACATCTTCGACGGCTTGCTGCAAGGCCATCTGGATCTCGGCCAGCGCCGGGATCGGTACCCACAGCGGCAGCTCTTCGTCAAGCACATGGTCTTCGCGCACATAACCGTGGGCCAGCACATAGTCGCCCAGTTGCTGGCTGCTGCGCAAGCCGGCGCAGTGGCCCAGCATCAGCCAGGCGTGCGGCCTGAGCACGGCCACGTGGTCGGTGATGTTTTTGGCGTTGGCCGGGCCGACGCCGATGTTGACCATGGTGATGCCCCTGCGGTCGGCGCGCAGCAAGTGGTAGCCCGGCATTTGCGGCAAGCGCGGCGGTGCCAGACCGAAGGCGTCAGCGGCCTCGGCCGGCAAACCGGTACGCCGCGTCACCACATTGCCCGGCTCGACAAAGGCCACATAGGGGCTGTCGGGCCTGCGCATTTCTTCATGGCCTAACCGCACGAACTCGTCGATGTAGAACTGGTAGTTGGTGAACAGCACAAAGTTCTGGAACCAGTCGGGCGAGGTGCCTGTGTAGTGGCGCAGGCGTTGCAGCGAGTAATCGACCCGCGCCGCCGTGAACAGCGCCAGCGGCTGCGGCTCGCCGGGGCGCGCTTCGTAAGTGCCGTTGGCAATGCCATCGTCCATGGCGGCCAGGTCGGGCAGGTCAAAGGCGTCGCGCATCAGCATGCGGCGCTCGGCGCTCAGGCTGCCTTCAATGTGGTCGCGCTCGGCAAATGAAAAATGCACCGGTATCGGCTGCGAGCTGGTGCCTACTTCGAGTGCCACCGAATGGTTTTGCAGCAGCAGGCTGAACTGCTCAAGGTAGTAGTTGGCGTAGAGCTCGGGCCGGGTCAGCGTGGTTTCGTAGTGACCGGGTCCGGCGACAAAGCCGTAGCTCAGCAGTGAAATATCGGGCGTTTCCAGAATGGCGCGTGCCACTGTGCTGGTGTGAATGCGCACAAAGGGGTAGCAGGCGCGCACGCGGCCGGGCAGGGTCTCACCGGCCACATAGCGCTGCATGCAGTCACGCAGGTGAGCGATCTGTTGGCTGTAAATCAGCTGCACCTGGGCCAGCGCTTGGGCAGCGTTGGTGTGGCGCGTTGGCGCGGTGAAGGCGGGCAGGTAAGGGGCGGCTTTCATGGGTGTGGCCTTTCTTCAGGCTTTGACAGGTTCGCGCATGGTGACAAACTCTTCAGCCGCCGTCGGGTGAATGCCGATGGTGCTGTCGAACACGGCTTTGGTTGCGCCCGCTTTCATGGCCACGGCAAAGCCCTGCACGATCTCGCCGGCTTCGGCGCCCACCATGTGCAGGCCGACCACGCGGTCGGAGGCTTCATCGACCAGCAGCTTCATGAAGGTGCGCTCGCTGCTGCCGCTGAGCGTGTGCATGAGCGCCTTGAACTCGCTTTTAAAAACACGCACCGCGCCAAAACGCTCGCGCGCTTCGACCTCGGTGAAACCCACCGTGCCGATGTTCGGGTGCGTGAACACCGCCGTCGGAATGAAGTCGTAGCTCATGCTGCGCGGTGCCTTACCTGCGGCCGCTCCCAGCAGATGGTCGACTACCACCATGGCTTCGCCCAGCGCCACAGGCGTCAGCTGCACGCGCGCAGTGACGTCGCCCACGGCGTAGATGTGCGGCACAGAGGTTTGGTAGCTTTCATTCACGACGATAGCGCCATCGGGTTTTTGTGCGATGCCCAGTGCTTCCAGGCCCAGCCCTTGCACCAGCGGCACGCGGCCGGTGGCATAGAGCACCGCATCGGCTTCGACGGTGCTGCCGTCTTGCAGCGTCACCAGCAGCCCGCCGGCGGTTTTGACAATGGAGACCACGTCAGCGTTCAGCCGCAGGTCTACACCTGCTTTGCGCATTTCGGCAGCGATGAAGTGGCGCACCTCGTCGTCAAAGCCGCGCAGCACTTGCGCGCCGCGGTACAGCTGCGTGACACTTGCGCCCAGGCCCTTGAAGATGGACGCGAACTCGCAAGCGATGTAGCCACCGCCGACCACCAGCAGGCGCTTCGGAAACGGGTCGATGTCAAAAATCTCATTCGATGTGATGACATGCTCGTGCCCGGCGATCTCGGGTACGCTCGACTTGCCGCCGGTAGCGATCAAGATATTTTTCGCGGTCAAACGCTGCGGGCCGACGGCCACCGTGTGCGCGTCAGCCAGCGTGGCCCAGCCTTCAATCACCTGCACGCCCGCACCTTTTAGGAGTTGCAGGTAAATTCCGTTGAGGCGGGTGATCTCACGCGCGCGGTTGGCTTTGAGGGCAGACCAGTCCAACACCGGGGCAGGGCCGACCCAGCCAAAGCCGTGCGAGGCTTCAAAAGATTCTGCGAAATGCGCGGCGTAGCTGTAGAGTTTTTTGGGAATGCAGCCCACATTGACGCAAGTGCCGCCCATGGCCTGCGCTTCAATCAGCGCAACTTTGGCACCGCGTTGCGCCGCCATGCGCGCCGCCCGAACACCACCACTGCCGCCACCGATCACCAGCAAATCAAAGTCAAAAACTGTCATGAAAACCTTTGGGTTGGAAAGCCTTGGGGCAAACCTTAACACTGGTGGGTGACGGCCGGCTGGCGCGCGCTGCACCTGATGCGTGCGGATGATGTTTTCAACAAGTCCCTACCCTAAAACGATGACCCCGGCTCGTTCAAGAAAGCAAGCTCTTCGGGTGCGGAGCTGCGCTCAAAAACCGCGTTCCAGTGGGGGTGGCCACCACGCGGTCCAGCACTAACACCTCCGCAAGCCGCCCCTCAGGTGTGATTGGAGGATGGGGTGCATGAGGACTAATTCAATCTGGCGCGCCAATAGCCGGGTTTGCGGTGTTGGTGCGCAACTGCCAAAACCAAGAGATCACTTCCTTCTTGTGCGTAGACCACGCTGTAGGGGAATCGCCGCAAGCGGCAGCGACGAACCTGCTGTGTGAGAGGGTGCCAGGCTTTGGGATATTGTTCTATGAGCTTTAGGGTCTTGAGTGTTTCAATCAGGAAGGCATCTCCCAGTCCAGGCGCCTGTGATGCGTACCAGGCGATAGCGTCATCAAGTTCGGCCTGTGCCGACTCCAACAGGCGAACGCTCATGCGCGTTTGCTGATGACTTGGTACTTGGCAATGACATCCGACAAATCCAGAGCCTTGATTTCACCGCGACGGTAAGCTGCAAGCCGGTCGTCCGCCTCCTTCGCCCAAAGTGCATCCAGCGTTGCATCGGGTTCGTCCAGGCTGTCCAAGATGCGCTCCACCACTTCCATGCGTTCTTCGGGGGGCAGCATGGCTGCTTGGGCGCTTAATGCTTCGGCGGCTTGGGACATAAAAACTCCAAGGGGACAGTTAAACATCACTATAGCGCCGATACCTAAGTTTGCGAACAAGGCTACCTACGCAAAAGGGCGCGTTACCTTGCCGACCCCGATAATCCAAACATGACTGCCTCCCCCGCCCCCCTCGATTTCGCCCGTTTGCCCCTGACGCCTGCCGCGCTGGCCAACCTCCAACTGCTGGGTTACACCCAGATGACGCCGATTCAGGCGGCCAGTTTGCCGATTGCGCTGCTGGGCAAAGACCTGATTGCGCAGGCCAAGACCGGCAGCGGCAAGACCGCCGCTTTTGCGCTGGCGCTGCTGGCCAACTTGAACGCGCGGCGCTTTGCGGTGCAGGCAATGGTGTTGTGCCCGACGCGCGAGCTGGCCGACCAGGTGACGCAGGAGATCCGCCGCCTGGCGCGGGCTGAAGAAAACATCAAGGTCGTCACGCTGTGCGGTGGCGTTGCTTTGCGCGGGCAAAACGCCAGCCTGGAACACGGCGCTCACATCGTGGTCGGCACGCCCGGGCGCATCATGGACCATCTGGAGCGCGGTCACCTGGACCTGTCCGCACTCAACACCCTGGTGCTGGACGAAGCCGACCGCATGCTGGACATGGGCTTTTTTGACGACATCGCCAAGGTGGTGCGGCAGTGCCCGCCCGAGCGGCAGACGCTGCTTTTTTCAGCCACATACCCGGAAGGCATTGCCAAGCTCAGCC
>CANIDW010000198.1 GCA_947466165.1 Comamonadaceae bacterium
ATCACGAAACCATCGACCGCCAGCAGACTGTGCCATCGGGACAGTAAAGCCTGGGGATCGGCCGACTCATGCAAGGCCATGTTGGCCCAGAGCATGTTCAGGCTGCCGGCTTCGGGCGCCTCAAAGCGCGCCGCCCGCGCCGTCCACGGTAAACGCTGCAGAACTTGTTGCCACCATGGGGCGCTCAAGGCACGACGGGCCTGCAGCGCCTGGCCGGGTTCAGTTTCCATGACAAAACCAAATGCGCGGGGGTAACGCCGGCGCAGTTGCCCGTGCGCTGCCAGCCCGCCCCGCACCGCACACCAATGCGCCCAAAGAGCGGGTTCGAGTTTGATCCACTGCAAGCGATCAAGCATGCGGCGCGCCACCTCTTCGTGCAACCAAGGGGTAGTGGCAGGCGCACTGCGCTGCCAGCGCGCAACAGCGAGCGGATCCAAGGTGGGCGGTTTTTGATTCGAAGTCATGCGGGTGCCAGGGGGAACAGGGCTTGCGGACGCAAGTGCTGGCCAGCAACTAGTATATTGACATCATGTTTTTGCGTGCCTTGCCTGCCCTGCTCACGGCTCGCCTTGCCAGCCGGTGTGCTGTCTGCCATGGGTGGCCAGGCGGGCCGGTTTGCGCGGCATGCATGAGCCGCTTTGGCCAGCCATGCCAGCGCTGTCAGCGATGCGCGCTGAGCACGGTGGCCGGCCCTGATCAAGCCCGCCTGCTGTGCAGCCGTTGCCGGCGCGAGCCTTTCGGACTGGACGCCTGTTTCGCGGCCCTGCCCTATGCCTTTCCATGGTCCGGCCTGGTGGCACGTTACAAATTCGCCGACCAGACCGGCTGGACCCCTTTCCTGGCCGGCCTGATGCTGGCGCAGCCCGGCGTGCGCGATGCACTGACGGAGTTAGGTCCCCATGACTGGCTGCTGCCCATGCCCCTGTCAGCCGAGCGACTGGGTTGGCGCGGCTACAACCAGGCCTGGGAGCTGACGCGTTCACTGCAAAGCCAAAGCAGCTGCCCCGCCAGAGCCGACAGCGCGCTGCTGCTGCGCACACGCCACACCCGGCCCCAAAGCGAGCTCAAGCGCAGCGAGCGCCATGACAACGTCAAAGGCGCTTTTGCGCTCGAACCGCTGCGCGCAACGCATGTCGCAGGCCGTCGTGTGATGCTGGTCGACGACGTGATGACCAGCGGCGCTTCGCTGCTGGCAGCAGCCACTGCACTGCGCCTGGCCGGGGCCGCCCAGGTCAGCGCCATCGTGCTGGCGCGCACAGCGCCGACATAATGCCGGCATGTTTCAAATTGTTCTGGTTGCCCCCGAGATTCCGCCCAACACGGGTAATGTGATCCGTCTGGCCGCCAACACCGGCTGCACCCTGCACCTGATTGAGCCGCTGGGCTTTTCGATGGACGACAAGCACATGCGCCGCGCCGGACTTGATTACCACGAGTACACCCGCTTGCTGCGCCACGCCAGCTGGCAGGCGCTGCTGGCCAGCGCCAAGCCGGCAGCAGATCGCATGTTCGCGATGACCACACGCGGCTCGGGCAGCGTCTACGAAGCGCGCTTTCAGGCCGGTGACTGGCTGGTGTTCGGCTCTGAAACACAAGGCCTGCCGGTGGAGCTGCGGGAGCAGTTTGCCCCGGGGCAGCGCCTGCGCCTGCCCATGCTGGCCGGCCAGCGCAGCCTCAACCTGTCCAACGCCGTGGCCATCACGGTGTTTGAGGCCTGGCGACAAAACGCTTTTGCAATGCCCCGGCCCGGTGAGTCAGGCGAAAGCGTCCCACAGCAACTTTGAACCGGTCAAAAACATGCCGACCGCAATCAAGCGGTAAAAATGTTTGGGGCTGATGCGCTTGGCCATGCTCAAACCCACCCAGACACCCACGGGCACCAAGGGCAAAAGCGCCAGTGAAGTGGCCATGTTGCGCGCATCCAGCAATCCCAGCAAGGCATACGGAATCCACTTGGACAAATTGATGGCGAAGAAAAACCAGGCCATGGTGGAGGTGAACTGCAAGGGGCTCAGCCGCATTGGAATCACGTAAGCGCTGACAGGCGGCCCGCCCGCATGGGCCACAAAGCTGGTAAAGCCAGAGACCACAGTGAGAATAGCGCCCACCCAGCGCGGCGGCGGCATGCTGTCAGGCTTGGGCGGAAAGAGCAGCCGCTGCGCCAGAAACAAGAGCGTGAAGCAGCCCACCAGCCCCGCGACCAGGTGCGCATCCATCACCTTGAAAAGCAAAAAGCCAATCAGTGAACCCAAAACACCCAGGGGAATCAAGAAGCGCAGAAAGGGCAGGTCCACGTTTTTGCGGAACACGGCCAGCCCGAACAGGTCCATCACCAACAGCACCGGGATCAAAATCGCAGCCGCCTGCGGCACAGATACAGACAGCGCCATCAACGGCACCGCCAGCGAACCAAAGCCGGTACCGAAGCCGCTTTTGCTGATGCCCAGCAACAGCACCGCAGGAATGGCGACCGCGTAAAAATACGGGTCGGTGATGATAGGAAAGTACACGCCCGATTATGGCTGCCTGTGTTGGCGAACTCTACCGGCTCAGTCCGGCAGATCCACGCCCAGATAAGCCTTCTGGATTTCCGGGCGCGTGAGCATCTCGCTGGCCTGGCCCTCGGCCACCATACGGCCTTCTTCCATCACGTAGGCACGGCTGGCAATGTCCAGCGCCATCGCCACGTTCTGCTCGACCAGCAGCACCGAGGTACCGGTTGCATTGATACGGCGGATGGCGCCAAACATGTCCAGCACAATGGATGGCGCCAGCCCGAGCGAAGGCTCGTCCAGCAAAAGCAGGCTGGGGCAGGCCATGAGCGCGCGGCCTATGGCCACCATCTGTTGCTGGCCGCCTGACAGCGAGCCGGCCGGGCTCTGCAGCTTGACTTTAAGGATCGGGAACAGCGACAGCACATAGTCCAGTGACTCGGCCCGCTTGGCCTTGGCCGCCGCAATGAAGCTGCCCAACTCCAGGTTGTCGCGCACTGTCATTTGCGTGAACAGGCGCCGGCCTTCCGGCACGATGGCAATGCCGGCTTCGCAAAAGCGATGGCTGTCAAGTTGCGTGACCTCACGCCCGTTGAAATTCAAGCTGCCGGCGCGCACGCGGTGAATGCCGGCAATGGCATTGATCAAGGTGGTCTTGCCGGCACCGTTGGGGCCGACCACACAGACCAGCTCACCGGTTTGCACTGTCAGTGACACATCCCACAAAGCCGGGGCGGCGCCGTAGTTCACGGCAATCTGTTGGACATCAAGCATGGGGCGTTCCCAGGTAAGCGCTGACGACTTCAGGGTTGCGCATGACGTCCTGCGAGGGCCCGACAGCGATCAGCTTGCCGTGGTTGAGCACGGCCACGCGGTCGGCCAGCGCCATCACCGCACGCATCACGTGTTCGACAAAAACGATGGTGGCACCGCGCTCGCGGATCTTGCGGATCAGCGCGATCGCCTCATTGATCTCACCGGGCGTCAGGCCTGACAGTACCTCGTCGAGCAAGACCAGCCGCGGGCGTGATGCCAGCGCGCGCGTCAGCTCCAAAAACTTGCGCTGATGCAGGTTCAGGTCATCCGGCAAGGCATTGGCCTTGTCTTGCAGACCGGTGAATTCCAGCCATTTCCAGGCTTCTTCGGTGGCCTGCTGGTGGTTCAGTGCGGCCCCGCCAAACATGGCGACCAGCGCCACGTTTTGCAGCACGCTCATGTGCGCAAAAGGCCGCGGTATCTGGTAAGTGCGGGCAATGCCGGCCTGCGCAATACGATGCGCCGGCAAACCGACGAGCTGCCGGCCCTCAAAGAAAATAGCGCCGCCAGTGGCCGCGTAATGGCCGCTGACCACATTGATGAAGGTCGATTTACCCGAGCCATTGGGCCCCAACAAGCCGAGAATCTCACCCTCGTGAACCTGCAGGCTGACCTGGTCCAGCGCCTGAACGCCGGTGAAGGCTTTCGACAGGCCCTGCACTTCGAGCAGCACATTGGGTTCAGCCCGGGTGGCCGGTTTGTCTTGAACGGCAGGCGATTGGGCCGGCGCATGTGCATCGGCCAGTGGAAAGGCCGCAACCGGGTCCGCGGGCGCCGCTCCCTGCACCGCAGCACGGCGCTTCAAAAAGTAACCTAGAACGCCGTTGGGCATGAACAAGATCACCACGATCAGGATCATGCCCACCGCGGCCTTGCCGGCCACCGGGTTGCTGCCCGCAGAAACAAACAGCAAACCGGTGATGAAAGTAGCGCCCACCGCCGGCCCCGCCCAGTGGCGCGTGCCGCCCAGCACGCTCATCAGCACCACTGTCAGAGGCACCGTGATGTTGAAGGTCTCGCCCGCCGTCACATAAGACACAAACAGCGCATGAATGCCGCCGGCCAGACCGGCCAGCGAACAAGACAGCGCAAACGCCATCAGCTTGTAGCGAAA
>CANIDW010000199.1 GCA_947466165.1 Comamonadaceae bacterium
TCGCTGCGGGCACCGCGCTCACCGCGGCCACCACGGCGGCCGTCACGGCCACCGCGCTCGGTGCGCTCGCCGCGTTCACCACGCTCGTCGCGACGGCCTTCGCCGCGCTCGTCTTTTCTTGGCTCCTGGGCCGGGCTGGCTGGCGCAGTCTCGCTGCCAAACAGGCCTTTGAGCCAACCAAAGAAGCCTTTTTCAGCCGCAGGCGCTGCAGCCGGTGTGCGGGCTGCAGGCGTGCGCTGCCGGTTGGCAGCCGGTGCAACGGGCTCTGGTTTGGGCGCTGCGACGGGGGCTGGCATATCCGGCAAAACACCCTTGATGACGGGTTCTTGCTTGTTGTGCTTTTCCTGGCTGCGGCGTGTCACCAGGGTCGGGTCTTCAATTTCTTCAGCGAGTTTGTAGCTCGCCTCGATATTGTCCAGACGCGGGTCGTCGTGTTTGAGACGCTCGAGCTTGTAGTTCGGCGTTTCCAGAGTTTTGTTGGGCACCAGCAGCACGTTGATGCGCTGCTTCATTTCGATTTTGGCGATCTCCGAACGCTTTTCGTTCAGCAGGAAAGAGGCAACATCGACGGGCACCTGGCACAGCACGGAGGCGGTGCTGTCCTTCATGGACTCTTCCTGGATGATGCGCAAAATTTGCAGTGCGCTGGATTCTGTGTCGCGGATGTGGCCGGAACCACCGCAGCGCGGGCAGGGGATCGAAGCGCCTTCGGACAAGGCCGGGCGCAGGCGCTGGCGGCTCATCTCCATCAGGCCGAATTTGCTGATGGTGCCGAACTGCACGCGGGCGCGGTCTTGGCGCAGCGCGTCGCGCAGGCGGTTTTCGACGTCGCGGCGGTTGCGGCTTTCTTCCATGTCAATGAAGTCGATGACGATCAGGCCGCCCAGGTCGCGCAAGCGCATCTGGCGGGCCACCTCGTCAGCCGCTTCAAGGTTGGTGCGGGTGGCGGTTTCTTCGATGTCGCCGCCCTTGATGGCGCGGGCCGAGTTAACGTCCACAGAGACCAAAGCCTCGGTGTGGTCGATCACGATGGCGCCGCCCGAAGGCAGTTGCACGGTGCGGGCGTAAGCCGACTCGATCTGGTGCTCGATCTGGAAGCGGCTGAACAGCGGCGCGTCGTCGCGGTAGCGTTTGACGCGGTGTTCATGCTCGGGCATGACGTGCGCCATGAACTGCTTGGCTTGTTCGTAGACATCGTCGGTGTCAAACAGGATGTCACCGATGTCGCTGTTGAAGTAGTCGCGGATGGCGCGGATAACCAGGCTTGATTCCTGGTAAATCAGGAACGCGCCTTTGCCGCTTTTGCCGGCGCCTTCGATGGCGGTCCACAGCTTGATCAGGTAGTTCAAGTCCCACTGCAGCTCGGGCGCGCTGCGGCCGATGCCGGCAGTGCGCGCGATGATGCTGGAGCCGGAAGGGTATTCCAGCTGGTCCATGGCTTCTTTGAGTTCAGCCCGGTCATCGCCCTCGATGCGCCGGCTGACGCCGCCGCCGCGCGGGTTGTTGGGCATGAGCACCACATAGCGGCCGGCCAAACTGACGAAGGTGGTCAGGGCTGCGCCCTTGTTGCCACGCTCTTCTTTTTCGACCTGGACCATCATCTCCTGGCCCTCGCGGATCACGTCGTTGATGCGGGCCTGGTTGACCGGCACGCCGGCGGCGAAGTAGTTGCGCGAGATTTCTTTGAAAGGCAGAAAACCGTGGCGGTCTTCGCCGTAATCGACAAAGCAGGCTTCCAGCGAAGGTTCGACGCGGGTGACAACGGCCTTGTAGATGTTGCCCTTGCGCTGTTCGCGCCCTTCAATTTCGATCTCGTAGTCGAGGAGTTTTTGTCCGTCAACAATGGCCAGCCGGCGTTCTTCAGCCTGGGTGGCGTTAATTAGCATCCGTTTCATCGGAAATCCTTATCGTTCTTGTGCGTCGAGCCTAGGCTCGCGCACCCAACAGCCCCAATTGGGCTAACGATGCCGAAAGCAGACGCTATGCGAACAAGGGGGAATTGCCGGAGAGCTTTCACGAGCCCGGACTGAGCACTCTAAAAAGAGTACTCAGGCGAGCGGATGAGGCGTAGGCGCGTGGATGGGATGAGTGGCAGCCAGGCGGGTATTTGCTATTTCGAAAATAGCAAGGCGTGTCCATGTGGCAAGGGTTGAGGGAATGGCTATGCAAGTCAGCGGAGCCCAGAGGCGCCGCAGGCACAAGAAAACCAGTCCAACCAGAGTTGTCACTAAGAGGCTACCCGTCATAAGGATTGATCTCATCAAGATCCGTACACAGCCCGTGGGGCTGCGCACTTTGTATTCCGTCGTTGTGTTCGCAAAACGTCGACTTTCGCACTGTGACTACCTTTCGCGGGGTGCCTGGCACCCTGGCTTTGCAGGCAAAACAGTCATTGGCATCGACCTTCCAGCGCGGCACTACGGCATGCAAAGACTTGTGGTGGACTAAACTGCCAGACAAATCAACTACTTACAGCGCAACGCTAGTGAAACACATTATAGGGTCAGGAACAGCCAGGGCTAAACAACAGGCCAAAGTGCCTTTGCACAAGCCTTTTGTTGCGGCCCGCTCGCCGGCCCGGCCGGCACCAGAGCCCCTGCCCGAGCTGGCGCCAGCGCCTTTGCCGGCATCCGCTGCCCAGGCCAGTTTGGTGACGGTCACAGAGGACTACAGCGGCCAGCGCTTGGACAATTTTTTGATCCGCCAGCTCAAGGGCGTGCCCAAAACCCATGTGTACCGCATCATCCGCAGCGGCGAGGTGCGCATCAACAAGGGCAGGGCGCAGGCCGACACCCGGCTGGAGGCCGGCGATGTGGTGCGTCTGCCGCCGGTGCGCACGTCGGAGCGCGCCGATCAAAAAGCCCAGGCGATGGCCGTGGAGATTGCCCGTCATGGCGCTGCGTCCAGCGTTGGTGGCCTGGCGCCTTCTCGGGAGTTCCCGGTTCTTTTTGAGGACGAGCATGTGCTGGCCATCGACAAGCCGGCCGGCGTGGCGGTGCATGGTGGCAGCGGCGTGGCCTTTGGCGTGATTGAGCAAATGCGCATGGCCAGGCCCGGCCACGATTTTCTGGAACTGGTGCACCGGCTGGACCGGGAAACCAGCGGCGTGCTCTTGATTGCCAAAAAACGCATGGCCCTGAAAATCCTGCAGGAGCAGTTTCGTGAGCGCGAAACCGACAAGGTGTACCTGGCGCTGGTGGCCGGTCAATGGCCGCCTAAATTGAAGGTGCTGGACAAGCCCCTGCAAAAATACCTGCTGCCCGACGGCGAGCGCCGCGTGCGGGTGGTGGCCAAGGAGCACCCGGACGCCATGCGCGCGGTGACGCTGGTCAAGGTGCGCGGCTCGCTGCCGGCGTCTGCAGAGCAGCCGCTGGGCGACTTCAGCCTGCTGGAAGTCACCATCAAGACCGGCCGTACGCACCAGATTCGCGTGCATCTGGCCACCGAAGGCCACCCGATTGCGGGTGACGACAAATACGGTGACTTCGAACTCAACAAGAACCTGCAAAAGCAGCCCGTAGGGCACGCGCTCAAGCGCATGTTTTTGCACGCCTGGCGATTGAAATTCACACACCCTTCCAACGGCAAGCGCATCACGCTGCTGGCCGAACTTCCTGCTGAACTTGACACCTTGGTGGCCCATGTCCCGACCCCTGAACTTTGACCTGATCGCCTTTGATTGGGATGGCACCTTGTTTGACTCGACGCAGATCATCGTGCGCAGCATTCAGTTGGCGGTGGCCGACGTGGGCGGCACCGTGCCCAGCAACGAGGCCGCGTCTTACGTGATCGGCCTGGGTCTGATGCAGGCGCTGGCCCATGCCGCACCCGATGTGCCCCAGTCGCGCTATCCCGAGCTGGGCCAGCGTTACCGCCACCATTACGCGGTGCACCAAAATGACATCACTTTGTTTGAGGGTGTGTTGCCGCTCTTGCTTGATTTGAAAGAGCGCGGACATTTGCTGACAGTGGCCACCGGCAAGTCGCGCCGCGGGCTGGACGAGGCCTTGCAGGCCGTCGAACTCAAAGGCTGCTTTGACGGCTCGCGCACCGCCGACGAAACAGCGGGCAAGCCGCATCCGCGCATGCTCCATGAGTTGATGTCGGAGTTTGGCGTGAAGCCCGAGCGCACACTGATGATTGGCGATACCACACATGATTTGCAAATGGCGCTCAATGCCGGTTGTGCCAGCGTGGGCGTGAGCTACGGCGCGCATGAGCCGTCTGCCTTTGAGCCGCTCAAGCCGCGAGTGGTGGCGCATTCGGTACCGGAACTCCAACGCTGGTTGCTTGACCATGCCTGAATCCACCACGCCCCAGCCTTTGTGCAACTCGGCCGACCTGGTGGAGGGCGGCTTGGCGGTGCCCTTTGATGTGGTTTACGCCGGCCA
>CANIDW010000200.1 GCA_947466165.1 Comamonadaceae bacterium
AGGGGGTTGTTGCGGTGCATGGCGTCAGAAACTGGATAATCGAACATTGTAAAGGGCGGGACCCGCGCGACCTGCCGTAACCTCTACCGGACAGCCTACATGCCCCATCGCACCGTATTTTTCATCTCCGACGGCACCGGCATCACCGCTGAGACATTTGGCAACGCCATCCTGGCTCAGTTTGAGATCAAGCCCCGCCATGTCAGGCTGCCTTTTATTGACAGCGTGGACAAAGCGCACCAGGCGGTGCGCCAGATCAACCACACGGCCGAGGTTGAAGGCAAGCGCCCCATCGTCTTCACAACGCTGGTCAATATGGAAGTGCTGGCCGTGATCAAAGCCCAGTGCAACGGCATGCTGCTGGACATGTTTGGCATCTTTGTCGCGCCGCTGGAGAGCGAACTGGGCATCAAATCCAACCACCGGGTGGGCCGCTTTTCTGATGCCTCCAAAAGCAAGGAATACGACAACCGGATTGAGGCCATCAACTTCTCGCTGGCTCATGACGACGGCCAGAGCAACCGCGACCTGGCCGGCTCTGACGTGATTCTTGTCGGTGTCAGTCGCAGCGGCAAAACGCCCACCTCGCTGTACCTGGCCATGCAATACGGCTTGAAGGCCTCCAACTACCCCTTGATTCCCGAGGACTTTGATCGCCGGCAGCTACCGCCAGCGCTGGTGCCCCACCGCAAAAAAATCTTCGGCCTGACCATCGACCCGCAGCGCTTGAGCCAGATCCGCAATGAGCGCCGGCCCAATTCAGCTTATGCCAGCTTGCCCAACTGCAACCATGAGATTCATGAGGCCGAGGCGATGATGCGGCGCGAAGGCATCCGCTGGCTGTCTACCACCACCAAGTCCATCGAAGAAATCGCCACCACCATCTTGCAGGAAGTCCGGCCCGAGCGGCTGGTGTACTAAAGGGCTGCGATGCCGGCTCGCGCAACCTGCGCGTCTTCGGCCGATTTGACGCCGCTCACACCGACGGCGCCCAAACAAAAGCCGTCCTTCATGATCGGCACAGCGCCTTCAAGCAGGCCTTCGACATACGGCGCACTTAAAAAAGAAATTCGCCCGCCGTTGATGAGTTCTTCATAAATCCGGGTTTCACGCCGGCCCATGGCCGCCGTGTTGGCTTTGGCGGGCGCCATGTGCGCGGTCAGTGGCGAAGCCCCGTCGAGCCGGGACAAGTGGAGTAAATGCCCGCCATCGTCCACGATGGCAATGCTCACGGCCCAGTTGTTTTGAAGCGCTTCAGCCTCAGCGGCTGCCGCTATTTTTTTGACATCGCTGAACTCTAGGATTGGCTTGGTTTGCATGGCAAATTCCGTCGTAATCTAAAACCGCTAAGCATACGCAAGTCTTCTGAGCGCCGGGAAAGCCGCTGCGGCCGGTGTTTTCAGTCCAAAACCTTATTAAAAATAGGTGGCCGCTTTCGAAAATTTGCGCTTTCTGGCAGGAAGTCCATAAAATGCGGCAGTCTGCACACTGCAGGCCATGTGCTAACGAACGCGGAGGATTTTATGAACGACAACGTACAAACCCTGGACTACGGCCAATCCATCAATTTGGCCGAGCGCAACAAAGTACTGCGCAACACCTACTTGCTGCTGGCCCTGAGCCTGCTGCCCACTGTGTTGGGCGCCTGGGTCGGCGTGGCAACCGGCATTACCGCTGCGCTGTCGGGCATGGTTGGCCTGGTGGTGTTTTTGGTAGGAGCCTTCGGCTTCATCTACGCCATCGAAAAAACCAAAAACTCGGCAGCCGGCGTGCCCGTCTTGCTGGCTTTCACCTTCTTCATGGGCCTGATGCTCTCACGCATGATCGCCATGGTGCTGGGCTTCAAAAACGGCTCTGACCTGATCATGACGGCCTTCGGCGGCACCGCCGGCGTGTTTTTCGCCATGGCCAGCCTGGCCACGGTCATCAAGCGTGACATCTCGGGCATGGGCAAATGGCTCACCGTGGGCGCCGTGCTTCTGATGGTCGGCGCCATCATCAATGCCTTTGTGGCTTCATCTACCGGCATGATCGTGATCAGCCTGCTGGCCATCGGCATCTTCAGCGCCTTCATTTTGTATGACCTCAAACGCATCATTGACGGCGGTGAGACCAACTACATCTCAGCCACACTCGGCTTGTACCTGAGCCTGTTCAATGTGTTCCAGAGCCTGCTGTCTTTGCTGGGCATCTTTGGCGGCGAGCGCGACTGACCCCTTCTTCACGCTGACAAAAAAAGGGCCGCAAGGCCCTTTTTTCTTGCGCCAGCGCAAAGCCTCAGGGCCGCTCAAAAACCGCCATCGACTCCACATGCGCCGTGTGCGGAAACATATTGATCACACCCGCGCTCACGCAGCGGTAACCCGCTTCATTGACCAGCAGTCCGGCATCGCGCGCCAGTGTGGCGGGGTTGCAGCTGACGTAAACGATGCGCTCGGGCGCTGACCAACCGGGCGGCGGCGTCACAGCCGGGATGGCGTGTACGCCTGTGTCCACGCCGTCTTCGTAGACGGTGGCGCGCACCGGGCCGTGCGGATGCAGCGCCACCAGCGACTTGAAGAGCTCAAACGCGCCTTCACGCGGCGGGTCCACCAGCCATTTGTCGGCCTGGCCGTCTTGCA
The DNA here is from genome assembly GCA_947466165.1 of Comamonadaceae bacterium. GTDB lineage: Bacteria > Pseudomonadota > Gammaproteobacteria > Burkholderiales > Burkholderiaceae_C > Polaromonas. Next base: position 2,622 of record CANIDW010000200.1, read on the forward strand.
CCAGCAGGGCCGGCGTCATCTCAAACAGGTTGCGCGCTACAAACAGCGTGGGCGCCAGCGGTGCCAAACCGGCCGCCGGGCGCGTGGCCTGGTTGCTGGCGTAGTTGGCCTGCGAGCGTTCGACCAGCACCTCGCTGCCCTCGATGCCCAGCACCTCACGCGCGCCGCAGGCCAGGGGCAGCGTGAAGTTGCCCAGGCCGCAAAACCAGTCGATCACGCGTTCGTGCGGCGCCACCGCCAGCAGGCGCAAAGCCCGCGCTACCAACACGCGGTTGATGAATGGGTTGACCTGTGTGAAATCGGTTGGTTTGAAGGGCATGCTAACGCCGTAGTCGGGCAAGTTGTAAGCCAGTTGAGGCTCGCCCGCCTGCAGAGGGTCCAACAGCTTGACGGTCTCCGGCCCTTTCGATTGCAGCCACCACTGCAGCCCCGGCCGCGCGGCCGCAAAACTGCGCAGGCGCGCCAGATCTGCATCGCTTAAGGGCTCCATGTGACGCAACACCATCGCTGTCACAGCCGGCGAGCCGTCGCCGGGTGCGTCGCCGCAGGCCAGCTCGATCTGCGGCAGGGTCTCGCGCGCTTGCATGGCGCCAATGAGTTCGCGCAGCGGCATCAGCATGTCGCTGACATGCTGCGGCAGCACATGGCAGCTGTGAATGTCAGCGACGTAGGTGCTTTTGCGCTCGTGAAAGCCGACCAATACCATACCTTTTTTGCGCACATAGCGCACCGACAGGCGGGCGCGAAAGCGGTAGTTCCAGGCCGGACCTTCGATGGGACGCATGATGTTTTCGGCATGGACCTTGCCCAGATGCCAGAGGTTGTCTTCGAGCACGCGCTGCTTGACGGCAACTTGCGCGCCGATGTGCAGATGCTGCATCTTGCAGCCGCCACAGGCGCCCACGTGCATGCCGAAATGCGGACAGCCGGGTTTGACGCGTTGCGCAGATTCACGCTCGATGGAGCTCAGCGTGGCTTTTTCAAAACTGGTTTTTTTGCGGAACACATTGGCGGTGACGCGCTCAAAAGGCAAGGCGCCTTCGATGAAAACCACCTTGCCGTCGGCCCGGTGCGCAATGCCCTGGGCCTCCATGTCCAGGGACTCTACGTCCAGAAAGTCAGGCGGGTAGTCAGGCGCCAGGGTCCAAGCCAGTGGTTTTTTTTCTTCTGTCATGCGCCGATTGTCTCAGGTGCGTGCACGGAGCTGCACCTGCATGCGGGCGATAACAAAAGCGACTCAGCGTGCAGGCAGGTACTTGATGGGATCAACCGGCTTGCCCTGGCGGCGGATCTCAAAGTGCAACTTCACGCGGTCTGCGTCGCTGTTGCCCATTTCAGCGATTTTCTGGCCCTTGCGCACGGACTGGTCTTCTTTGACCAGCAGATTCTGGTTGTGGGCGTAAGCGGTCAAGTAGGTGTTGTTGTGCTTCAAGATAACCAAGTTGCCGTAACCACGCAGACCGGCACCCGCATACACCACGCGGCCGTCGGCCGAGGCCAGCACAGGCTCGCCGGCATTGCCTGCAATGTCAATGCCTTTGTTTTTGACTTCATCAAAGCCGGCAATAGGCGTGCCCTGGGCGGGCCACAACCAGGCGATTTCTTCCTCGCCACCGGCTGAGGCCGGGGCCTGGGCTTGAGTGACAGGGCTTGGCGCCGGGCTGGCCGCAGCAGGCTTGGCTGCGGCCTGGCCTTGGGCAGGCAGGGGCGTGGAGACCGCAGTGGACGGCGGGTTGGCCACCGGGCGCGTTACCGCCACATCACC
>CANIDW010000201.1 GCA_947466165.1 Comamonadaceae bacterium
GTTTGCGTGCCGGCGTCCTGCCGCCAGGCGTAACTGGTTTTGGCCACCTGGCTCGGACGTTGTACCTGCATGGCGATCAACTGGCCCGCGTCTATGTAGGGTTGGGCCATGTAGGTGGGCAAAAAACCGCCGCCCATGCCGCGCAACTGGGCATCGAGTTTGGCCGGCATGCCAGGCACGGTGAACACGTCCTGCCCGCCCAGCAGCCCCAAGGTCAGGCCGCCGCCACGCTGCACCGAGTCGGCCACTGCCACCGCCCGGTGCTGGCGCAGCAGCGCGTCGCTCAGCGGCTGCGGCGCCTGAGCCAGAGGGTGCTGCGGCGCCACCGCGTAGACAAAATCCAGCTTGCCCAGCGGCTTGCTGTGAAAGCCCGAACGGTTGGCGCTGGGTTCGAGCACCACGCCAATGGCCAGATCGGCCTGACCCGAAGTCAAGGCTTCAAGGGTGCCGGACAAGGCTTCTTCACGAACCTTCAGCCGCGTTGGCGGGCCCAAGGCTAAAAAGGCCTGGCACAGCTCCATCACGGTGCTGCGTGAGATCACACTGTCCACGGAGAGCGTGAGTTGCGGCTCCCAGCCGGTGGCCACGCGCTTGACCCGGTTGGCCACGGCGTCGATTTCAACCAAGAGGCGATTGCCTTCGCGCAGCAGTTCTTTGCCGGCTTCGGTCAGCCGCGCCTGACGCGATGAGCGGTCAAACAGCAGCACGTCCAGCGCGGTTTCAAGTTGGCGCACGCGGTAGCTCAGGGCGCTGGGCACCAGCCCGAGCTCGCGCGCTGCCGCTGCCATGCTGCCGGTGCGCTCGACGGTGGCGATCATGTCCAGCGCGCCGGGGGTGAGTGCGTCACGAAAATTGCTCATAGATCTATTATTGATTCAAATGATTTGAATCAAGCCATGCGGCGCAGATGGTGGGGCAGGGTAAGCACGCGCTGGTCATTTATCGCATAAGTCACTAAATTCTTTCCTTTCGCCCTAACTCCAAGCCTTTACTCCAAGCCTTAACCTGAGACATACCCATGAAACGCTTTGTCATTGGCCTGCTGGCCACCCTTTTGTTGGCGGCCAAGAGCTTTGCCGCCTTTCCTGAAAAGCCGATCCGTTTTGTGGTCGCCTTTGCACCCGGCAGCTCCACGGACATCGTGGCCCGTTTGATTGCCGAGCAGGTTTCTGCCGCGCTGGGCCAGCCGGTGTTTGTCGAAAACAAACCCGGCGCGGGCGGCAACATTGCCACCCAGGGCGTGATGAACGGGCCGGCCGATGGCTACACCCTGTTGTTTCACAGCGTGGCTTATGCGGTCAATCCGACACTTTTCGGTAACGCTGGCTACGACGCGGTGAAAGACCTGCAAGCGGTGGCGCTGGCCGGTTTCACACCCAATCTGCTGTATGTGCACCCGGACGTCAAGGCCAACAACTTGCCCGAGTTGCTGGCCCTGGCGCGTAACGGCAAGCTGGCTTATGCGTCTTCAGGCAACGGCACAACCACCCACCTGGGTGCCGAATGGTTGTTTCGTGGCCTGGCCAAGGTGGATGTGACGCATGTGCCGTTTCAGCCTGCCGCCGCCACCAATGCGGTGGTCAGCGGGCAGGTGCCGATTGCTTCGACCTCCATGCCCCCGGCTGTGCCTTTTGCCAAGACCGGCAAGGTGCGTCCGATCGCCGTCATGTCGCTCAAGCGCAGCCCTGCTTTGCCCGATGTACCGACCGTGGCTGAATTGGGTTACAAAGACTTTGAAGCGAACACCTGGTTTGCCGTGTTCGCCCCGGCCAAGACGCCGACTGCTGTGCTGGACCTGCTGAATGCAGAGATCAACAAGGCGCAGGCGGTCAAGTCGGTGCTGGAGCGCTTTGACAACCTGTCGCTGGAACCCGGTCGTATGGACCGTGCCACACTGCGTCGCTATGTTGAGAGTGAAGTCCTCAAATGGGGCCGGCTGGTCAAAGATCTCAACATCAAGGTAGAGTGATTTTTTTTAATAATTTCAGAAAGTTAAGTCATGCGTTTTGTCAGTTACAGCAGCGGCAGTACCCCGGGCTGGGGCGTTTTAAATGGCGGCGGTGTCGTGGACAGCCGCCAGATAGATGCTGCCCTGCCGCACACGCTGCGAGAGTTCATTGCACAGTGTGCCGACCAGCCAGGCTTGCAGGCCCGTGTGGCTGAGCGCGCTGCTGCCGCCAAAGCCACCCCGCTGAGCGCCGTCACCCTGGTGCCTTGCGTACCCGACCCCGGCAAGATCATCTGCCTGGGCGTGAACTATGTGGACCATGCCAAAGAAGGCGGCAACGCGATTGCCGACTACCCGGCTTTCTTTTTGCGCTGCAACACCTCGCTGCTGGCGCACGGTGCGCCTTTGCAGGTGTCGCCCACCTCAGACAAGTTGGACTACGAGGCAGAGCTGGCCGTGGTGATCGGGCGGCGCACGCGTTTTGTGTCTGAAGCTGATGCGCTGAAGTCGGTGTTTGGCTACGCCTGTTTCAACGATGGCTCGTACCGCGACTACCAGCGCAAAGCCAGCCAGTGGACGATCGGCAAGAATTTTGACGCCAGTGGCGGCTTCGGCCCGCATCTGGTGACGGCTGATGAGTTGCCGCCAGGTTGCGTGGGGCTGCGTATTCAGTCGATTCTCAATGGCAAGGTCATGCAAGATGCGGACACCAAAGACATGGTGTTCGGCGTGGCGCGCACCATTGCACTGCTGTCCGAATGCATGACGCTGGAGCCCGGCGACGTGCTGGTGATGGGCACGCCCGGCGGCGTGGGCTACGCCCGCACGCCCCCGGTGTGGATGAAGGCCGGCGACACCATCGACATCGCCATTGAAGGCGTTGGCGTTTTGTCCAATCCAGTGACGGCCTGACCGGCTGCAAGGTTCAATTTATTTGAACCTTGCCATCAAATACCTTCAACTCTGAAGCGGGTCTGAAAGGCTAAAGTAGAGGCTTACCGGGTGGCTTTGGGCATGTGTCCATACGCCACCCGCCTCTTTTTGTCTGAAAGGCCTCGATATGCTGACCTTGCGACTTTGCGCTGAGCGCGGCTGGGCCGACCACGGCTGGCTCAAGTCTTACCACTCGTTTTCATTTGCCGGCTACCACGACCCGGCGCACATGGGCTTTGGAAATTTGCGCGTGATCAACGAAGACCGCATCGAGCCCGGTACAGGCTTTGGCATGCACGGTCACCGCGACATGGAGATCATCAGCTACGTCATGAGTGGCGCGATTGGCCACAAAGACAGCATCGGCAACGGTGCCTCGATACCGCCCGGCGACGTGCAGCGCATGAGCGCCGGCAGCGGCATCATGCACAGCGAGTTCAATCACGCCCAGGACTCTCAGACGCACTTTTTGCAAATCTGGATCGAGCCCAATGTCACCGGCATCCCGCCTAGCTACGAGCAAAAAAGCTTTGCTGATTTAGACAAGCGCGGCAAGTTGCGTCTGGTGGCCTCACCCGATGGCGCTCAGGGCTCACTCACTATTCATGCCGACGCCCGCCTTTACGCTGGCTTGTTTGACGGCGCAGAAGAAACACATTTGCCACTGGACCCCAGTCGCAAAAGTTATGTGCAGCTCATTCGCGGTGAGTTGCAGGTCAACGGGCAAACGCTGCAGGCCGGTGACGCAGCCAAGCTCCAGGCCGAAAGCGATTTGCACCTGAGTGGCGGCAAGGATGCCGAAGTGCTGGTGTTTGACCTTTGTGCCTGATTTTATTTTTAGAAAGTTTTGAATGTTCCCTGTTTTCCAAAACCCCTTGGCCTTTCTGGCTCGTGCGCTGATCGCTCTGCTCTTTATTCCCGCCGGCATCGCCAAGATCATCGGTTTCATGGGCACCATGGGCTACATCGCTGCCATGGGCGTGCCTTTTCCGGCGGTGGCAGCGGTGATTGCCATCGTGGTTGAGCTTGGGCTGGGCCTGTTGCTGCTGGCCGGTTTCCAGACGCGCTGGTCGGCAATGGTGCTGGCTGTGTTCACGCTGGTCATCACTTTGATATTCCATCCCTTCTGGGGCATTCCAGCTGAAATGGTGATGTCGCAGCAGCAGGCTTTCTTCAAGAACATCGCCATCGTGGGTGGTTTGCTGTGCATCGCTGCCTTCGGCGCCGGTGCCTGGAGCCTGGATGCCAAAGCCGGGCGCTGATTTTTTTAACCTTAACCAAGAAGTTCAAATGAGTTCAATCGTTGTTGTTTACCACTCCGGCTACGGCCATACCCAGCGCATGGCGCAAGCCGTGACCCAAGGCGCCGGCGCACAGATGCTGGCCATCGATGCCGAAGGCAACCTGCCCGAAGGCGGCTGGGAAGCGCTGGCTGCTGCGCCGGCCATCATCATGGGTTCGCCCACCTACATGGGCAACGTCAGCTGGCAGTTCAAAAA
>CANIDW010000202.1 GCA_947466165.1 Comamonadaceae bacterium
CCCGGCGGAAAGCGGGTCTGCTTCATCAGGTACTGGTGAATGTGGGTGATGCGCCGCGCATCCTGGCCCCGGATAAAGTGCAGCAGGTATTCAAACAGCGGAAACAAGGCCAGGTCCGGGCCATGGTTGTAGCACTCACCCCAGCCGGTGATGCCTTCGTCGGTGTCCATGGCCAGCACCACGCGCGGGCGGTCTTTGTCGCGCGACATGAAAACGCGCAATCGATCAATCTTCATTGCCATCAGCCTTTGGGGAAATAATGCGCGCGCTTCATACGCGTCTGAACGTAAACATGTTCTTCGAAAGTACCCTCGGCGTACGCGCCGGAAGCCGGCGTCACCGGGACCGACACATTGGCCTGGCTCGGGAAGCGGGCAACGAAGTCTTCGTCAATGTCCACCCCCAGGCCGGGCGCTGTAGGCACTGTCAGAAACCCATTGTGCTGGTGCAAGGCGGGCAGGGCGGTGTGGGCCCGACCATCCCAGTCGTCTTCGATGCGCTCTAAAAAAAGAGTGTTCGGAATGGCTGCCAGCAAGTGCAGGGCGGCATATTCGGCCACCGGCCCGAGCGAGCCGGAATGTGGCGCCATCATGATGTGGTGTGCCTCTGCCATAGCGGCTATTTTTTTCATTTGCGTGATGCCGCCGGCGCGACCGGTGTCCGGTTGCACCACGTCCACCAGCTCTTGCTCTATCAATTGCCGCAAACCGAAGATGGTGCTCATGCGCTCACCCGCGGCCAGCGGAATGTTCGAGGCGTCGCGTATGCGCCGGTAACCGTCAAGGTTCTCCGGCGCAATCGGGTCTTCCATGAAGAGCAGTTTGTAGGGTTCAAGTTCGCGCGCCAGGGTGGCGGCGTCAGCCGGTGTCAGCCAGGGTGGCCCGTGCAGATCGATCATCAGGTCGATCTCATCGCCCACTGCTTCACGCAAGGCGGCAATTTTGCGCACCGGGTTGGACACGCCGCCGCATTTGAGTGCGGTGACGCCGCGTGCTTTGAGTGCCAGCGCGGTTTCGGGTGTGCTGGCGTGTGCGTACATGCGTACCTGGCTGCGCACCTGGCCGCCCAGCAAGCTCCAGACCGGAACGCCCAGTACTTTGCCTTTGATGTCCCACAGCGCCATGTCAATGCCGGTCATGGCACCGGCGCCCACCGTGCCCGTCATGCCGTGGCCCATGATGGCGATCTGCATTTTTTGCCAGAGCCGCTCTATGTGCTGCGGGTCTTCGCCGATGAGCAGGGCTTGCAAATCCTGCACGGCGGTTTCGATCACGCGCGGCCAGCCGGAGCATTCGCCCAGACCCACCACACCTTCGTCGGTATAGACCTTCACGAACAACCAGTTGCGCGTGCCCGTGAGGTTGCCTGAAAAAACCTGCGTGCCGAAACTGCCGTCCGCCGCCCAGCTCTTGAGCTGCGGTGAGCCGGCATGCATCAAGAAAGTTTTGATGGCCGTGATCTTCATGGCTGCGCTGCCTTGAGTGCGTTTTCGTCGTAGCGAAAGCGATTGTGAATGCTGCGTGCACGCGGGTCAGGCCGGGGAATGGCCGATAGCAGCGCTTGCGTGTAGGGATGGTTGGGATGGTCGCAAATTTGCTCAGTGACGCCGGTCTCAACCACCTTGCCGCGGTGCATCACCGCAACGCGGTCGCAAAAATAGCGGATCACTGCAATGTCGTGGCTGATAAAAATAAATGACAAGCCCAGCTCGTCTTGCAGCTTGAGCAACAAGTCCAGCATTTGTGAGCGCAGCGACACATCGAGCGCTGAGGTGGCTTCATCGGCCACGATCATGCGCGGGTTCAGCGCAATGGCACGGGCAATGCCGATGCGCTGACGCTGACCGCCTGAAAAGGCATGCGGATAGCGCTCGCGCCAGGCCGGCTCCATCCCCACCTGCTCTAGAAGTTGTGCCACGCGGTCATCGAGTTCAGGGCCTTTGGCAATGCCATTGACCAGCAAGGGCTCACCAATAATTTGCGCCACTGTCATACGCGGATTGAGCGAGCTGACCGGGTCCTGAAAGATCATGCGGATGTCGCGCCGGCACTGCTTCAGGGTAGCTTTGTTGGCTTGCATCAAGTCAATCACCGAGCCGTCAGCCTGCCGGTAGTTGATCTGACCGGCCGTCGGTTCATAAACGCGCAGCAGGCAGCGGCCCATGGTGGTTTTGCCGGAGCCGGACTCGCCCACAATGCCCAGCGACTCGCCAGGCAGCACCGACAGCGACACGCCGTCCACAGCTTTGGTGATGTTCTTGCCTTGAGTGAAGTGCATGGCCAGGTCGCGCACTTCCAAAATTGGCAGGGTATCGGCGCGCAGTTCGGCGCGCGCCACGCGCAGATCGGCCTTGCGCCCGAGCTTGAGCACCGAGCCGATCAGCATGCGTGTGTAATCGTCCTGCGGGCTGTGGAAAATCTGGTCCACCGGCCCGTTTTCGACAATCTTGCCCTGGTTCATGACAATCACGCGGTCGGCGATTTCAGCGACCACGCCCATGTCGTGGGTGATGAACATCACTGCCATACCATGCGACTTTTGCAGCCGGCGTATCAGGTCCAGAATCTCGGCCTGCGTCGTCACATCCAGCGCCGTGGTCGGTTCGTCAGCAATCAGCAGGGCCGGGTTGCAGGCCAGTGACATGGCGATCATGACGCGCTGGCGCATGCCGCCCGAAAATTCAAAGGTGTAGCGGTCGATAGCGCGCTCGGGGTTTGGTATTTCCACTTGGCTGAGCAGCTCGATGCAGCGCGCCCGCGACTCGGCTTTGGACATATTGCGATGCAGCCGCAAAACTTCGGTGATCTGGTTGCCCACTGTGTGCACCGGCGACAGTGAAGACATGGGCTCTTGAAAAATCATGGCAATGGCTGCGCCTCGCACCTGCCGGATTTCTTTGCTGCGCGGGTGCAGCTTGGCCAGGTCGACGGATGCACCACCGGGCGGGTTGAACAGCATGGTGCCGGCCACGATGCGGCCGGGCTCGTCAACGATTTGCAGGATCGAGCGTGCAGTGACGCTCTTGCCGCTGCCGCTTTCGCCGACCACGCAGAGTGTCTGGCCATGCTCGACATCAAAGGAGACGTCGTCCACCGCCTTGATGGTGCCGTTGCGCACGGCAAAGTGCGTGCTCAGGTGGCGTACCGACAAGAGTGCTGACGTTGATGGGGCAGACATGGCCGGGTCCATGGGTGGGTTCGAAGTGGTCATTATTTGTTGTACGGGTCAGAGGCGTCACGCAGGCCGTCGCCCAGGAAGTTGAGCGCAATCACGGCCAGCACCACCGCCGCACCGGGTGCAAACAACCAGGGCGCAGTAGCGATTGAGCGGATATTTTGGGCCTCCCTGAGCAGCACGCCCCAGGAGATGGTGGGCGGTTGCAAGCCCAGGCCCAGAAAGCTCAGCGAGGTCTCTGCCAGGATCATCGCCGGCACTGCCAGCGTCACTGAAGCGATGATGTGGCTTGAAAAACTCGGCAGCATGTGGCGGAAAATAATGCGTCCTTCCGATGCGCCGTCAAGCCGCGCAGCCGTGACAAACTCTTCGGTGCGCAGGCTCAGGAAGCGGCCGCGCACCACGCGCGCCAATTGGGCCCAGCCGGTCAGCGACAAGATGACGGTGATCATCAGGTAATGCATGATGGCCGGCCAGTCCTGCGGCAAGGCCGCGGCCAGCGCCAGCCAGATGGGAATGGTCGGCAGTGAGAGCACCAGCTCGATCACGCGCTGGATCACGAAGTCGGTTCTGCCACCGTAGTAGCCCGAGATGCCGCCCAGCACAATGCCGAGGAAAAGTGACAGGAAAACGCCCAGCAAGCCGACCGACAGTGAGATCTGCGTGCCCTGCATGATGCGGCTGAAGACGCAGCGCCCGAGCCGGTCAGCGCCGAACAAGAACAGCGGCTGCCCGGCCTCTTCCGAGGCCAGCAAGTGGGTGCGGCTCTTGAAAAGGCCCATCACTGTGTATTCATAGCCTTCACCAAACAACTGCAGGTAAACCTTGCGGCTGGTGTCCGGCTCGTAAATAGATGCCAGCGTGACCGGGTCACGCTTGAGCTGGTAGGGATGGATGTACAGGCGCAGTGCCCAGGAGCCGTCGTCTTTGGTGTCAATCAGATGCACGGACTGCGGCGGATGAAAAATGGCGCGACGGTTTTGTTGTTCCGGGTCGTTGACGGCAAAAAAGCCCGGCGCCACCGCAATGACATACAGAGCGATGGTCACGGCCAGGCAAACCATGGCCAGCCGGTGTTTTTTGAAGGCCCACCAGACGAGTTGCCATTGGGAAGCGACTGCCAGGCGGGTGGCGCCGGTGTCGGCGGCGGAGTGGCTTGTGATGGATGTCATGTCTGAAAAGCCCGGTTCATTCAAGGCGGATGC
>CANIDW010000203.1 GCA_947466165.1 Comamonadaceae bacterium
GAGACGGTGGCAATGGGATTCACCGCCCTGAAGTTTGATCCTTTTGCGCATACGAGCTATTGGTATGGCGATGACCTTAGCGCTAATGGATCGCTTACCGAGGCCCAAAAGCAACGCGCGGTGGATGTGGTGGCTGCGGTGGCGGAGGCGGTTGGGCGCGATGTCGCGATTGCCATCGAGACCCATGCTTTCCTGAATGGTCCCACTGCCGTAGAGATGGCGCACCGGCTCGCGGCTCTGAAGTTCAACTGCATGTGGTACGAGGAGCCGTGTCTGCCCGAGTTCCCGCAGAGCATCGCCGACATCCGCAAACGCATCTCGCTGCCAGTATGCGTGGGCGAGCGCCTGCACAGCCGGTTCATGCTGCGCACGGTGCTCGAACACCAGGCGGCGGACTTCGTGATGCCGGACATTACGCGCTGCGGCGGAATTAGCGAGATGCGAAAGATGGCGAACTTAGCCGAGACTTACAACGTGCCCTTTGCACCGCACAATCCGAACGGCCCGTTATCCACCATCGCTTCTGCGCACACGATGGCGACAATTCCAAACTTCTTCCGGCAAGAGTACATGTTCAAAGACGTACCGTGGCGCGATGAGTGCCTTTCGCATCCGCTGCCGATCGTGAACGGACATTTCGAGCTGCCGGATCGACCGGGACTCGGCTTTGACGTCAATGAGGATGTATTGCGGGCACATCCAGGCTTTAGAACTCAACCGGAGGGCCGCAACTACTATGTGTAAAAAAGCCTGCTTAAGTTTGCAAAGGGTATGAAAGCAGAGAATGTCTGGTCTGCCTCCGATTTCAAAGACTCTTTGTTAAGGTGTCAAATGAAACTGACCTTGCTCCCGAAAAACGTACTTCTTAGCTGATGGTTAAAAATCAGTTCAAGGAGAACGAAATGATTCAAACGATAAAATAAGGAAGGTACACGCTGGAATTCAAGTTGGAGGCGGTACGTCAAACAGGGGTAGGTTCAGAATACCGTCTGGATATCGACATTGGCTAAGCTACCCAGGCCCAGTTGAGCACCGGGTCGTTCTGGGAAATCATTTGTTTCGTCTGTGCCTCGAAGTTGTTGGAGATATCAACTCCATCAAAAAATGCAGATCACTAGGCTTGCCCGAATGTGGGTTAAAACTCACCTCAATTTCACACTAACTTATGTGCCGTATCGTTATACACTTTACCTTCACTGCTCGCAGGTTGCCGCAAAGTCACCCATCGGGTAGATGCTGGTTTGCGTCCCGCCGGGATGGTATCGATGAGTAGTCTAATAGACTTGTGAAAACTGGTGAAAACCATGATTAAAAATGTCCACGGCAACACCGTCGACCACCTCGGTGAAGCCGTGGTGGCCGGACGCTATGCCGTGGGTGCGGCCTTGCCCCCCGAACTGCTGCTCTGTGCTGAGCTTGGCGTGAGCCGCACCGTCGTGCGCGAAGCGGTCAAGTCGCTGGTGGCCAAAGGTCTCATCAGCACCGGCCCCCGTGTGGGAACCCGCGTCATGCCCGAAGAGCACTGGAACTGGTTTGACCCCGATGTGGTGGCCTGGCAGTCCAAGGCCGGACTGACGCCCGGATTTTTGCGTGACCTGCAAGACTTGCGCCGCGTGGTCGAACCCGCGGCCATACGTCTAGCCGCCGAGCGTGCCAGCGCCCAGGACATTGCCGGCCTTGAAGCGGCATTTGCCGGCATGACGCAGGCAGTGCGCAGCGGCGGCGACTACACCACCCACGACCTGCGCTTTCACCAGGGCTTGCTGCGCGCCAGCGGTAACCGTATGCTGCAGCAAATGAGCAAGGTGCTGGGCGCCTTGTTGCGTACCAGCTTTGAAATATCGGCCCGCCGCCCCGACGGCCCGGCTTCCTCCCTTCATCTGCACCGCGCGGTGCTTGATGCTGTGATCGCCCACCAGCCTGATGCTGCGGAAACCGCCATCCGGGTGCTCATCGATGGCGCACACAACGATATTGAAGAAGTGCTGGCTTCCCGCCGGCACCTGCCCAAGCTGGGTAAACCGGCCTCGCAACTCAAAGCGGCCTGAAGCGCCGCCTCACAATCCATTCGCCCGTTTACCCTGGAGCTACCTTTGCAAGCCATCGTCCGTTATTTTTTCAAGCTGCTCGAGGTGCTCGTCGTGGTCTTCATGGTCGCCATGGTGGTCATGGTGTTCGGCAATGTGGTGCTGCGTTACGGCTTTAACTCCGGTATCAGCATCTCTGACGAAATGTCGCGCTACTGTTTTATCTGGCTCACCTACGTGGGCGCCATGGTCGCCATGCGCGAGGGCGGTCACCTGGGGGTGGATTCTCTGATCAAGCACCTGGGCCTGCGCGGCAAAAAAGTTTGCCTGTTCATCAGCGAATGTTTGATGCTGATGTGCAACGGCCTGTTTTTCCTTGGCACCTACAAAATGCACGAGTTACAGGTGACCAGTATCTCCCCGGTTGTCGGTATTTCGATGATCTGGATTTATGGCATCGGCTACGTGGTCGGCATTGTCATGGGCATCATCAATTTGCGCGTGATCTACCGCCTGCTTGCGGGCACCATCACTGAAAGCGAGTTGCTGCAGGTGGTGGAAACAGAAGGTTTGGCCTACGCTGAAAAGCAGTTGCAGGAGGCCAAGGCATGACCGTCACCGTCTTTATCCTCAGTCTGCTGGCCGCCATGGCCATCGGCATGCCGATCGCTTATGCCTTGCTGGTCTGCGGCCTGACACTCATGGGTTATTTATCGCTGACCAGCGGTGTGGTGACTTTTGACAGCCAGATTCTCGCGCAGCGTTTCGTCGACGGCGCCGACAACTTTCCGCTGCTGGCGGTGCCGTTTTTCCTGCTGGCCGGGGAGTTCATGAATGCGGGCGGTTTGAGCCGCCGCATTGTCAACCTGGCGATGGCCTGGGTCGGGCACTTTCGCGGCGGTCTGGGTTATGTCACGGTGATTGCGGCCGTCATCATGGCGTCCTTGTCGGGCTCGGCGGTGGCCGACACGGCAGCGTTGGCCGCTTTGCTGATTCCCATGATGCGTGCAGCGGGCTACAACATCGGCCGGGCCTCCGGCCTGATTGCCTCGGGCGGCATCATTGCGCCGGTGATTCCGCCGTCTATCGGCATGATTATTTTTGGTGTGGCCGGTAATGTGTCCATCACCAAGCTCTTTCTGGCCGGCATCGTGCCGGGTATGTTGATGGGAGTGGCCATCGGTTTGACCTGGTGGTGGGTGGCCAAGAAAGAAAACGTTCCACCTGGCCCGCGCGTCAGCATGCCGGATCGCCTGAAGATCACGGCTGAAGGCGGCTTTGCATTGGCGCTGCCGGTGCTGATCATCGGCGGTATGAAGTTCGGCGTTTTCACGCCGACCGAAGCTGCCGTGGTGGCTGCGGTCTACAGTTTTGTGGTGGGTATGTTCATTTACCGCGAGCTCAAGTTCAAAGCCTTGTACAGCTTGATCTTGTCAGCCGGTAAAACTACGGCGGTGGTGATGTTCCTGGTGGCGGCCGCCATGGTCAGTGCCTGGTTGATCACTGTGGCCAATATTCCAACCGAGGTCGCCAATATGTTGTCGCCTTTCATGGACAACAAAATGCTGTTGATGTTCGTCATGATGGTTCTGATCGTGATCGTCGGGACCGCGCTTGACTTCACGCCCACGGTGTTGATCCTCACGCCGGTGCTCATGCCGGTGGTGCTCAAGGCGGGCATTGACCCGGTCTACTTTGGTGTGATGTTCATCATGAACAATGCCATCGGCCTGATCACTCCACCGGTAGGCACCGTGCTCAATGTGGTTTGCGGCGTCGCCAAGATCAGCATGGACGATGCATTCAAAGGGGTTTTGCCCTTTTTGCTGGCCCAATTGGCCGTGCTGTTTTTGCTGGTATTGTTCCCCTCCATCGTTTTGGTGCCACTGCATTGGTTGATGCGGTGAACCTGGCCTTGTTTTTCCCCGTGGTTTTTGTCATTTGTTCCGGTTATCAACTGTTTTTATAAAAGGAGACTTGTATGTTCAAACGTAGAACCCTCGCTTCAGCCCTGGCTGCTGCTACTTTGCTGGTCGCAACGTCCAGCTTTGCTCAATTTGCCGATCGCACCATCAAGTTCACCAATGGCGTGAACGAAGACCACCCTGTGGGCGTGGGCGTGAAGAAAATGCAGGAAGTGCTGGCGGCCAAAACCGGCGGCAAGCTCAAAATCAGTGCCTTCTGGGGCGGCGCTGCCGGCGGTGACTTGCCAGCCACGCAAGCTCTGCGCGCCGGTACGCAAGAGATGGTTTGCACCTCCAGCTCACCGCTGGTGGGTATCGTCAAGGAACTGGGCGCATTTGATCTGC
>CANIDW010000204.1 GCA_947466165.1 Comamonadaceae bacterium
CCGGCGAGATGATCCGCGCCGGCAAGCTGCGTCCGCTGGTGCAGATTTCTGATCGCAAAATTGAGGGTTTTCCCAATGTGCCCCTGCTGCGGGAGGCTGGTTTTGCCGTACCCAACGTACCCCAGTCGCGCGGCCTGATTGGCCCGCCGGACATGCCGCCTGCGGCTGTTGCTTACTACACCGACTTGTTCAAGCGTGCGTCGCAAGCCCCGGCCTACAAGGCCTACCTGTCTTCAAAGCAACTGGACAACGAATACCTGCCGCCGGCTGAGCTGCGCAAGTTCCTGGATGGCTACCAAAATGAATTGCGCGTCATCCTCAAGGGTGCGGGCGTGAAAGTGGTTCGCTGAGTTTTATGAGTTCAGCCGGCACTAACAGCCCCTTCATCTCCGACGATACGCGCGCGCTGGCGGCCTATATCGCCGGCGCGGGTGCCCGGGCAGCGCCCGAGGAGGTGCTGGAAAAAGCCCGCCACCATCTGCTGGACACAATGGCGGCCATGGTCTCGGGCTCGCGACTGCGCGCCGGTGTGCTGGCCAGTACTTATGTCAAGGCTTTGGCCGGGCGCGGTCATTGCAACGTGGCCGGCACACGCCTGCAGACCTCTGCCGTCGACGCCGCGTTGGCCAACGGGATGATGGCGCACGGTGACGAAACCGACGACTCGCACCTTGGCGGACGCTTTCATCCGGGCTGCGGCATCGTGCCTTGTGTGCTGGCCGCAGCGCAGTTGCAAGCTGCCAGCGGGCTGGCCGTGCTGCGGGCCGTGGCGCTGGGCTATGACATCGGCACGCGCTTTAACCTGTCGCTGGGGCCGCGCAAGCTGTACGCCGGCGGCCACAGCACCCACAGCGTCGGGCCGCTGTTTGGCGGCGCTGCAGCGGCCGCTTCGTTAATGCGCCTGAACGAAGAGCAGGTTCGCTACGTGTTGTCTTACACGGTGCAACAAGCCTCGGGCGTTCAGTGCTGGTCGCGCGACGAGCACCATGTGGAAAAGGCGTTTGACTTTGGCGGCATGCCGGCGCGCAACGCCATGGCTGCAGCCACCATGGTGGCTGCAGGCTTTACCGGCGTGCCCGATGCGCTGGCCGGACCGAATAATTTTTTCTCGGCATTTTCAAACGACCCGCGCCCAGAAGAGCTGGTAACCGGATTGGGCAGCCGCTACGAAATTTTGCAGGCCACCATTAAAAAGTGGTGCGTCGGCTCGCCGATTCAAGGCGCGATAGACGCTGTGCTGGCACTGATGCAAAGCCAAGGACTGACAGCCGCACAACTTGACAAACTGGTGATCGAGTTGCCCGACGACCGCTGCCAGCTGGTCAACAACCGCAACATGCCCAACATCAATGTGCAGCACCTGGTCGCTCTGACACTGATAGATGGCGGGCTGAACTTCGAGTCCTCACACCAACATGAGCGCATGTCAGACCCGGCCGTTTTGGCGGTGAAAGCCAAAATCGATTTGCAGGCGAATGCTGAATTGACCACCGCTTTACCGCCACGCCAAGTGATCATGACAGCGCACACCCTCGACGGCCGCGTATTACGCCATCATGCCAAAGCGGTGCGCGGCACCCCGGACGACCCCATGACACGCACCGAAGTGATGGAAAAAGCCGAAGACCTGATGGCGCCGATTTTGGGGAAAGCCCGGGCCACCGAGCTGACCCGTCAGGTGATGGGTTTGGACGAGGTGGCCGATGCGGGCGCTGTGCTGGGCCCTATGCTGGCCGCTGACTGAGCGCTGCCGGGGCTTAGCTGCTGCTCTTACAGCTGGCCGGTAAAAATTTAGCGGCAATGCCGTTGGTGCTGCCCGCCGTGCATGCCCAGGTCAGCTGGCCATTGGACGTGTCGTAGCTTGCGGTAAGCGCCAACGTCCTGCCGTTCAAGTTCGCATCGGTGTTGCCGGTCACGGTGATGACGCCCGTTGCACTCGTTCCATTGAGGCTGCCATAAGCGTAAGCCAGGCTCGACACATAGGTGGTTTGCACCGATTCCAGCACCAGGGCCGTGGTTGCCGGCATGGCGCTGTTGGTCTGCACGCTTTCCGCCAAGGCCAGCTTGCCGGGCTGTGCGGCCAGGATCATCTCGGCCACCTTGGCGCGCACCGTGTACTCCTGGTAGCGCGGCAGCGCGACGGCCGCCAGAATGCCGACGATAGCGATCACGATCATCAGCTCGATCAAAGTAAAGCCTTTAGCCGAGGCGTTTTTCATCAAATACTCCTGAATGGACCTGCGCCAAATACCTTATTGAAACATTTTCCTGACGCTTGCTCAAAAAAATTTTCATCGCCATGAAAAAAGCACGGCCACAGGCCGTGCTTTGCACATTTGAAGGCAGGCGTAAATCAGTCGGCCGCGTCAGCTGGCTTGTGCGAGCGGCTCATCCAGGTGCCCAAGGCCACCACCAGCGCAGCGCCCAGCAAGCCACCTATGGTCAAGGTCGTGTCGCCAACTGCACCGATCTGGTCAACCACAGCCGGGTCGGTCAGCAGCATTTCACCGGCCAGGAAACCCAGCAAGGCAGCGCCCACGGTGATGATGATCGGAAAGCGCTCCATGACCTTGGTCAACAGCGTGGCGCCAAAGATGATCAGCGGAATGCTCACCAGCAAGCCCATCACCAGCAGCGGCACATTGCCCTTGGCGGCAGCAGCCACCGCCAGCACGTTGTCCAGGCTCATGACCAGATCAGCGATCAGGATGGTGCGGATGGCCGCGGCCATGCCGTTGATCTCTTTGCCTTCGCCATCGCCCTCGTCTTCACCGCGCAGCAGGTCCACGCCGATGTAGACCAGCAGCACCGCGCCGATGAGCTTGAGGTAAGGCAGGGTCAGCAGCTGAATGGCCACGATGGTCAGCACAATGCGCATGACGATAGCGGCGGCGCTGCCCCAGAAAATAGCTTTGCTGCGCTGTTCAGGCTGCAGCGTGCGGGCTGCCATGGCGATGACCACGGCGTTGTCGCCAGACAAAACAATGTTGGCCAACAAAATAGAGCCGAAGGCGCTCCAAAAGACAGGCGAAGAAAAATCGAGGCCGAAAAACATGGTTGACTCCCTTGTTATGAATTAGAAAAAAGCGCCAACCAAGCGCTTTTAAATTTTCAAGAGAGTGTAGGCGAACGCAGAGCCTGCCTGCGTTCGTACTAACGCTTATGCGCCACCGGCCTGTTTCAGAGCATGGCCTTGAGCAGCTTGGCCATTTCGGACGGATTGCGCGTGACCGTGAATCCGCAAGCTTCCATGATGGCCAGCTTGGCGTCAGCCGTGTCAGCGCCGCCGGAGATCAGCGCGCCGGCATGGCCCATGCGCTTGCCGGCCGGCGCTGTGACGCCGGCGATGAAGCCGACGATGGGCTTTTTCATATTGGCTTTGCACCACATGGCGGCTTCGGCTTCATCGGGGCCGCCGATTTCGCCAATCATGATGACGGCGTCGGTGTCCGGGTCGTCGTTGAAAGCGCGCATCACGTCGATGTGCTTGAGGCCGTTGATCGGGTCGCCGCCAATACCGACGGCGCTGGACTGACCCAGGCCGATTTCGGTGAGCTGGGCCACGGCTTCGTAAGTCAGCGTGCCGGAGCGCGAGACCACGCCGATGCGGCCCTTGCGGTGAATGTGGCCGGGCATGATGCCGATCTTGATTTCTTCAGGCGTGATCAGGCCGGGGCAGTTGGGGCCGAGCAGCAGCGTGCGCTTGCCGCCGGCGACTTCCTTGGCCTTCATGCGGTTGCGCACTTCGAGCATGTCGCGAACCGGAATACCTTCGGTGATGCAGATCGCCAGGTCCAGGTTGGCTTCCACAGCTTCCCAGATAGCGGCCGCCGCACCGGCAGGCGGCACATAGATCACCGACACCGTGGCGCCTGTGGCCTGAGCGGCCTGGCTCACGTTGGCGTAAATCGGGATGCCTTCGAAGTCTTCGCCGGCTTTCTTGGGGTTGACGCCCGCCACAAAGCAGTTTTTGCCATTCGCGTAGTCACGGCACATGCGCGTGTGGAACTGACCGGTCTTGCCGGTGATGCCCTGCGTGATGACTTTGGTGTTTTTGTTGATGTAGATCGACATGAGTTTTCCTGATCGGTAGACGTGGGGCCGGGCTTATTTGACAGCAGCGACGATCTTCGTCGCTGCTTCAGCCATGGTGTCCGCAGCAATGATGGGCAAACCGGAGTCGGCCAGCATTTTTTTGCCGAGGTCTTCGTTGGTGCCCTTCATGCGAACCACCAGCGGAACAGACAGGTTCACAGCCTTGCAGGCAGTGATCACGCCTTCGGCAATGGTGTCGCACTTCATGATGCCGCCGAAGATGTTGA
>CANIDW010000205.1 GCA_947466165.1 Comamonadaceae bacterium
AGCCCGAAGCTGCTCATGCCGTAAATCAAGCCGAAGTTGATCACCTTGGCGTAGCGGCGTTGCTCGCTGCTGACCTGGTCCAGGGCCACGCCAAAAACCTCGGCGGCGGTGGCGCGGTGCACGTCCAGGCCCTCGTTGAAGGCGCGCAGCAAGGCCGCGTCTTCGCTGATGTGCGCCATGATGCGCAGCTCGATTTGCGAGTAGTCTGCACTGGCGATCACGCAGCCGGGCGCAGCCACAAAGGCTTCGCGCACGCGACGGCCTTCGGCGGTTTTGACCGGTATGTTTTGCAAGTTGGGTTCATTGCTCGACAGGCGCCCGGTGACAGCCACCGCCTGCGCGTAATGCGTGTGCACGCGGCCGGTGCGCGGGTGCGCCAATTGCGCCAGCTTGTCGGTGTAAGTGCCTTTGAGCTTGGACAGGCCGCGGTGCTCCAGAATTTTGGCCGGCAGCGGATAGTCTTCAGCGAGTTTTTCGAGGACTTCTTCGTCGGTGCTGGGCGCGCCGGTGGCGGTTTTCTTGACCACGGGCAAACCCAGCTTGGTGAAGAAAATCTCGCCGATCTGCTTGGGCGAGCCCAGATTGAAAGGCTGGCCGGCCAGCGCGTGCGCCTCGGCTTCCAGTTGCAGGATGCGCGCGCCCAACTCGGCGCTTTGCGCAGCCAGCATAGGCGCGTCTATCAACACGCCATTTCGCTCGATGCGGTACAGACCTTCGCTGGATTGGATTTCCAGATCGTAAATAAACAGCAGCTTGGCGTTGGCCTGCAGGACTGGCCACAGCAAGCGGTGTACGGCCAGGGTCTGCTCGGCGTCTTCGCATGCGTATTGGCTGGCTTTGGCAACATCGACCTGGTTGAACTTGATCTGGCTGGCACCTTTGCCGCACAGGTCTTCAAAGCTGATACCGCTGCGTCCCAGGTGGCGCTCAGCCAGGCTGGCCAGACCATGCGGTTTGTGCACTTCCAGCACATAGCTTTGCAGCATGGTGTCGTGGCGGTAGCCCTGAACCTCAATGCCGTGGTTGGCGAACACATGGCGGTCGTATTTGATGTGCTGGCCCAGCTTGGGACGGGCGGAGTTCTCCAGCCAGGGCTTGAGCCGCGCCAACACCTCGACCAGCGGCAGTTGCTCGGGCGCGCCCGGGTGGTCGTGCGCCAGCGGAATATAAGCGGCTGTTCCGGGTTTCATACACAGGCTCAGCCCCACCATCCGGGCCTGCATGGCATCAATTGACGTGGTCTCCGTGTCTACGGCCACCAGCTCGGCACTCTCGATCTGGGCCAGCAGCGCATCGAAGGCCGCCCAGCTCAGGATGGTGTCGCAATGCACATCGACAGCGTGGAAATCTTGTGCGGGTTGCGCCAGGTCGGGCTCGTCAAACAAGCCCGGTGAATCGCTTTGTGTGTTTTGCCGGGGCTTAGCCTGGCGGGCCGGCGCGCCTGCAGGCTCAGCGACCGGGTTGGGATACTCCAGATTTTTGACCAGCCCCTTGAAGCCAAAGCGCAGGTAAAAAGCTTGCAGCGCTTCAGTCTGCTGCTCCCCCAGGGTGATCTGGTCCAGCGCCGGTAGGCCCTCAATGTAGGGCTGCAAATCGCAGTCGGTTTTGATGGTCAACAGCTCACGCCCGCGCGGCAGCCAGTCCAGCGACTGGCGCAGGTTCTCGCCGGCCACGCCCTTGATCTCATCGGCCCGCGCCACCAGCGCGTCCAGCGAGCCGTACTCCAGCAGCCACTTGACGGCCGTCTTAGGGCCCACCTTGGGCACACCCGGCACGTTGTCCACCGTGTCGCCGACCAAGGTCTGGTAATCAATCATCAGGCGCGGCGGCACGCCGAACTCGGCCTCAACACCGGCCAGGTCTCGCCGGCGCTCGTTCATGGTGTCAATGACAGTGATGTGCTGGTCCACCAGCTGGCTCAGGTCTTTATCGCCGCTGGAAATGATGACCTCAATGCCTTGCTGCGAGCCGATGCAAGCCAGCGTGCCGATCACGTCGTCGGCTTCCACGCCCGGCACGCTGAGCACCTTCCATCCCATCAGTTGGACCACCTCGTGAATGGCCTCGACCTGGCTGCGCAAGTCGTCCGGCATGGCCGAGCGCTGGGCTTTGTAAGCAGGATAAAGCGCATCGCGAAAGGTCGGGCCTTTGGCATCAAAAACGCACACCGCATAGTCGGCCCGCACATCCTTGCGCAGCCTTTGCATCATGTTGATCATGCCGCGGATGGCGCCGGTGGCAGGGCTGGTCGGGTCGCCGGCCACCACGCGCAAGTCGGGCATGGCGTGAAAAGCGCGGTACAGGTAGCTGGAGCCGTCTACCAGCAGCAAAGTTTGGGAGTCGGTGGTCATGTGCAGCGATTGTCGGGGATTTAAGAGGGGTCCGGATGCCGGGCTTGCCACCAGCCGCGCCCCGCCTACAATGGCCCCATGCAACACTGTCACCGCCCCTTTTTGCTGGCTGCTCTGGTGGTTTTGGGTGCGGCTTCGGCCGGGGCCCAAACAACGGCGGCACCTCCTGCCAACGCCACGCCCGTGAGCAAGCCGGGCGACAAAGCCACCGGCCGTCCGGACCCCAGCATTGAGCGCATCCGCACCCAGGACGCCGGTTCGCGCATTGACGAGCTGCGTGTTGGCGGCGAAACCCAGAGCATCACCGTGCAGCCGGCAGCAGACATGCCGGCCTACGAAGTGCGCCCCATGGATGCATCGCGCAACGGCAGCGGCGCCGCCTCGGACAAAGGCAGCGCCGGCGCGCGCTTCTGGAACATCCTGAAGTTCTAAAGCCCTGCGTGGCCTGACCCTGACAGCGTCCCTTTTTTCTTTTCCAGTTATCCGGGTTTCAGCATGGCCGTTTTCTCCGAGGTCTCCTTTGACGAGGCCAGCGCTTTTCTCAAGGCGCTGGGCCTGGGTCAGCTGCAAGACATTCGGGGATGCACAGGCGGCATCGAAAACACCAACTACTTTGTAGACACCGACCAGGGCGAGTATGTCCTGACGCTGTTTGAACGCCTGCGCTTTGAGCAGCTGCCTTTTTACCTGCAGTTCATGAAACATCTGGCTGGCCGCGGCATTGCCGTGCCCGACCCGCAAATGGCGCCACCGGCGCCGGCCATCCTGGCAAAACCCCGCAAAGCGGTGCCCGCTGCCCAAGCGCCATTGCTCAGCCAGCCCGAATTGAGCGATGTACGGCCCGGCGAGATACTGCACCGGCTCAAAGGCAAGCCGGCGGCTGTGGTCAATAAGCTGCGCGGCAGCAGTGAGTTGGCGCCGCAGGCTGTGCACTGCACTGCAGTTGGCGACATGCTCGCGCGCATGCACCTGGCCGGCCGTGATTTTGCGATGCAGCAGCCTAATCTTCGCGGGCTGGCCTGGTGGAACGAAACGGTGCCGGTGGTGCTGCCTTTTTTGAGCGACACGCAGCGCACGCTGATTCTGGGCGAGCTGGCTTTTCAAAACAATGTGGCTGCATCGTCAGCCTACCGCGCGCTGCCGCGTGGCCCGGTGCATGCCGATTTATTTCGCGACAACGTCATGTTCGAGACCGACGGCAGCGGCGGGCACAGCGCCACGCTGACCGGCTTTTTTGATTTTTACTTTGCCGGTTGCGACAGCTTTTTGTTTGACATTGCGGTTTGCCTGAACGACTGGTGCATCGACCTGGCCACCGGGCAAAACGATGCGCTGCGCGCCGGTGCACTGCTGTCGGCTTACCAGGCGGTGCGCCCTCTGACTTTGCAAGAGCGTCATTTGCTGCCGGCTATGCTGCGCGCCGGCGCACTGCGTTTTTGGACATCACGACTGTGGGACTTTCACCTGCCGCGTGACGCCGCCATGCTCAAAGCCCACGACCCCGAGCATTTTGAACGCGTGCTGCGCCAGCGTCTGTTGCCCGGCTTTGCGCTGGCCACTTAACGCCGGCCGAGCACCCCCAAAACCTCTAACTCAAACTGACAACACGTCCATGAAACTCAACATTGTTCCGGCGCGCACTGGCTATACCTGGGCCAAGTTGGGCGTGCAGACATTTTTCAAACAACCGCTGGCGCTGGCGGGCTTGTTTTTCATGTTCATGGCAGTGCTTTCAGTGGCTGCTTTTTTGCCCTACCTGGGCAGTGCCCTGGCGCTGGCACTGCTACCCGCTGCCACACTGGGGCTGATGGCAGCGACGCTGGAGTCCACGCGCGGGAAATTCCCCATGCCCTCGATATTGATCAGCGCCTTCAGAGCCGGTCAGCAGCGCAAACGCGCCATGCTGATGCTCGGTCTGATGTATGCCGTGGCTTTTCTGGGCATCATGGGGCTGACTGCGCTGATTG
>CANIDW010000206.1 GCA_947466165.1 Comamonadaceae bacterium
CATTTGGCTAGCGCTGCTTTGACAATGTCGTCCATGAGTTGACTGTCTCCAATGCTATTGTTCTGCCGGTATTTTGACTGCAGATGCAGGCAGATGCTGCGCCAGAAATTCACAGACGGCCATGGGCATAGCACGCACATGTGCCGCCCCAGGCCAAGCTCCCAGCGCCTGAGGAAAGCCCACATGGCCTCCTTCTTCTGGTTGCCACAGTGTGACGCTGGCGCTGACTTCGTGCGCATCCGGCAGACTTTTGCGCGGCACAAAGGGGTCATTGTGTGCGTTCATGACTAACGCCGGCACATGGATGCGTACGAGGTGCGGCTTGGCTGAGGCCCGGGCCCAGTAGTCATCGGTGCCTTTAAAGCCATGCAGCGGTGCAGTGACCACATTGTCAAAGTCGTAGAGATCGCGCGCGTTCAGCAAGTCTTGACGGCTGAACAGTTGGGGGTACGTGCTCAGTTTTTGCAATGCCTTGGGAACCATGCTGTTTAAAAACATTCGGGTGTAAACCAGCCTGTTAAAGCCCTTGCCCAAGGCATGCCCGCTGGCCGCCAAGTCCAGCGGTGCGCTGACGGCGCTGATGGCAAGCACCAACTCAGCGGCGGCATTTTCGAGCTCGCCGGCCCAGCGCATGAGGGCATTGCCGCCCAGAGAAACGCCCACAGCGAACACCGGGCCGATGTGTTGTTGTTTAAAACGGCGCAGGATCCAGTCGATCTCAGCGAAATCACCCGAATGGTAGGCGCGCGGTGCACGATTGATCTCCCCCGAGCAGCCCCTGAAGTGCGGCACTGCGCAGGCCCAGTTGCGGGCTTGCGCGGCGTCTGCAAATGCTTGGGCATAGTGGCTGTCTGACGCCCCCTCGAGACCATGGAATACCACCAGCAGGGGGCGATGGTCTGGCTTAGTGCCTGCGGCATCTTGCAGCCAGTCAACGTCGACGAAGTCCTGATCGGGTGAAGTCCAGCGCTCACGCCGGAATTGCGGCTTGGCGTTGAGGTAGCGCAAGCCCCGGGTAGAAGCCCAGATGGTTTGCAGATCGCCACCCGGCAACCACCAAGGCGCACGGTAGTTCATGCTGTCAGTGCAAAACCGACGGAATGTCGTTAGCGGCCTGTTCTTGCATGGTTCCCGGGCTGGCATGGTGTGCCACCAGGCGCCAGCCTTGTGGCGTTTTGAGGTAGACATTGGTGGCGATCACGCTGGCATGCGCAGGTCCGTCAGCCGTCATGACTTGGATGCGCTCCAGCACACTGTGAACGCTGGCGCCCAGGGTTTCAACACGTCGAACATGTTCAATGTGCGCGCGTACCGTGCCGTGTGCAAAAAGCGCGGCAAAGGCACTGCGGATAGCCTGTACACCGACTTGCCGGCTGCCGCCCGGGTGGACGCAAACAATGTCTTCTTCATCCGCCCAGCAGGCCATGAGCTTATCGATGTCACCGAGTTGCAGCGCATCGTAAAAAGCGGCTTCAGTGTCGTCGGCATGGCCGTTGTGTGTGAGATTGGGTTTGGTAGGTCGCATAGTGAAAGCTTATCCCTTCCTCAAGTCATAGATAGAGCAATCATAAAAAAACCGGCCTGACGGGGCCGGTCTTTTGACTCTGCATGTGCATCCCACACAGCCCGCACGTCTTATCGCTTTTGGCGGTATTTCCGTAGCGCTGTGATCTGCGCAATCATGACAGCCAATTCAGACTGCGCATGAGCCAGGTCGATGTCACTTTTGGCATTTTTCAACGCCTCTTCAGCCGCTTTCTTGGCTTCGGTGGCTTTGGCTTCGTCCAAGTCTTTACCGCGAATGGCTGTGTCGCTGAGCACAGTGATCGAGTTGGGTTGAACTTCCAGCACACCACCGGCCACAAACACAAACTCTTCAGATCCATCGGCTTTTTCGATGCGCACGGCACCGGGACGGATGCGCGTGATCAGCGGCGTATGGCGGGGGAAAATACCCAGCTCGCCGGTCTCTCCGGGCAGGGCCACAAAACGGGCCTCGCCCGAAAAGATGGACTCTTCGGCGCTGACGACATCGACGTGGATGGTGTTCATGTTGAACCTGCCTTAGATCTTCTTGGCTTTTTCGAAGGCTTCGTCAATCGTGCCAACCATGTAGAAAGCCTGCTCTGGAAGGTGATCGCACTCCCCGGCCACAATCATCTTGAAGCCGCGGATGGTTTCAGCCAGGCTGACGTACTTGCCGGGTGAGCCGGTGAACACTTCGGCCACATGGAAAGGCTGCGACAGGAAACGCTGAATCTTGCGGGCGCGGGCCACGGCCAGCTTGTCTTCTGGTGCCAATTCGTCCATGCCCAGAATCGCAATGATGTCGCGCAATTCTTTGTAGCGCTGCAAAGTGCCCTGCACGGCGCGGGCCGTGGCGTAGTGGTCTTCGCCCACCACGTTAGGGTCAAGCTGGCGGCTGGTCGAGTCCAGCGGGTCCACCGCAGGATAGATACCCAGCGAAGCGATGTCACGCGAGAGCACCACAGTGGAGTCCAGGTGGGCAAAGGTGGTGGCCGGCGATGGGTCGGTCAAGTCATCGGCAGGCACGTAAACGGCTTGGATGGAAGTGATAGAGCCAACCTTGGTGGATGTGATCCGCTCTTGCAGGCGGCCCATCTCTTCGGCCAGTGTTGGCTGGTAACCCACAGCCGATGGCATACGACCCAGCAGCGCGGACACTTCGGTGCCGGCCAGTGTGTAACGGTAAATATTGTCCACGAAGAACAGAACGTCACGGCCTTCGTCGCGGAAAGACTCGGCAATCGTCAGGCCGGTCAGCGCCACGCGCAGACGGTTGCCTGGGGGCTCGTTCATCTGGCCGTACACCATGGCCACTTTGGATTCGCCGAGGTTCTCGAGGTTCACCACGCCGGAGTCGGCCATCTCGTGATAGAAGTCATTGCCTTCACGGGTACGTTCACCAACACCGGCAAACACGGACAGACCCGAGTGCGCCTTGGCGATGTTGTTGATCAGTTCCATCATGTTCACGGTCTTGCCAACGCCGGCACCGCCGAACAAGCCGACCTTGCCGCCTTTGGCGAACGGGCAAACCAAGTCAATCACCTTGATGCCGGTTTCCAGCAATTCCTGTGATGGCGAGAGTTCATCATAGGCCGGAGCTTTGCGGTGAATAGGCGCCATCAGGGTCTGGTCAACCGGGCCGCGCTCGTCGATGGGCGCGCCGAGCACGTCCATGATGCGGCCCAGTGTGGCCTTGCCCACAGGCACCGTGATGTTGGCACCGGTGTTGTAGACCATGTTGCCGCGGCGCAGACCGTCGGACGTGCCCAGCGCAATGGTGCGCACGATGCCGTCGCCGAGTTGCTGTTGCACCTCAAGGGTCAGCGCAGAGCCTTCCATTTTGAGCGCGTCATAAATGCTAGGCATTTCGTTGCGCTGGAACTCCACGTCCACCACAGCGCCAATACACTGAACAATCTTGCCTTGAGCTTGAGCCATGATTGAAACCTCTTTCGTTCTTACGTTCTTTAGATTCTGATGTGCTGTGCGGCCATCGGCCTAGACAGCTGCTGCACCTGCGACGATTTCCGAAAGTTCTTTCGTGATCGCCGCTTGACGCGTCTTGTTGTAGACCAGCTTGAGTTCGCCAATCACGCTGCCGGCATTGTCGGTAGCGGCCTTCATGGCCACCATGCGCGCCGATTGCTCGGACGCCATGTTCTCAGCTACAGCCTGGTAAACCAGCGCTTCTGTGTAACGCACCAACAAGTCATCGATCACGCTTTGTGCATCGGGCTCGTAGATGTAGTCCCAGCTGTACGCTGTTTTATCTGCCTGCATGTCCTTTAAGGGAAGTAGCTGCTCTATCACCGGCTCCTGGCGCATGGTGTTGATGAACTTGGTGTAGCAAAGATACACCGCGCTGACCTTGCCTTCGCTGTAAGCGTCGAGCATCACCTTCACCGGGCCAATGAGTTTTTCGAGGTGAGGCTTGTCACCCAATTGCGTCGCATGCGAGACCACCTGCGCGCCAACGCGATTCAAGAAACCCAGGCCCTTGTTGCCGATGGCAACAGCTTGCGCTTTCTTGCCGGCGGCTTGAGCTTCTTTGAGTTTGCCCGTCACGGCGCGCAAAATATTGGTGTTCATGCCGCCGCACAGCCCTTTGTCCGTGGTCACGACAATAAAGCCGGTGACCGCTGACTCATTGGTCTGCATGAATGCATGCGTGTACTCAGGGTTGGCATGACTCAGATTGGCCGCGATGTTGCGAATTTTGTCGCTGTACGGACGCGCTGCACGCATGCGCTCCTGCGCCTTGCGCATCTTGGA
>CANIDW010000207.1 GCA_947466165.1 Comamonadaceae bacterium
AGCTGGTCGGCCATCATCACCAGAAAGGCCGGCCGCGTGTACAAAGCAAACACCGCCAGCGGGGCGGCAATAGCCAGGCTCCAGAGGGCGACTTTGCGCATGGCTTCAGGCGCCTGTAACAGCGGGTGCCGGCGTACGCACAATCGGGGCTTCGCGCACCGGCAGGTTCACCAGGCCGGCAAAAATACCCAAGGCGATGGTGAGCAACCAAACGATGTCGTAGCTGCCGTTGCGGTCATACAAATAGCCGCCCAGCCAGACGCCCATGAAAGAACCGATCTGGTGGCTGAAAAAGATAAAGCCGCTGAGCATCGACAAATGCTGGATGCCGAAAATCTGCGCCACCGCCGCATTGGTGGGCGGCACGGTGGACAGCCACAGCGTGCCCATAACGGCCGAGAAGATGTACACACTCAGGGGTGTCAGCGGCGCAGCAATAAAAATCGCAATCACCAGCGCCCGGCCAAAGTAAATGCCGGCCAATATGTTCTTTTTGGGCATGCGCTGGCCTAGAGCGCCGGCCGCGTAAGTGCCGAACACATTGAACAGGCCGATCAGCGCCAGCGCGTAACTGGCCACTTCGGGCGGCAGGCTCTTGTCGCGCAGGTAGCTGGGCATGTGCACGCCAATGAAAACCACCTGAAAGCCGCACACAAAATAGCCCGCCATCAGCAGCTGAAAGCTGGGGTACTTGAAAGCCTCTGCCAGGGCCTGAACAATGGTTTGCTCGCGCTTGACCGGTGCCGCCCCCGGGGTGGTTTTTTCGCGCAGGCCAAAAGCCAGCGGCACGATCAGCAGCACCGCAGCGCTCAGCACCAGCAAGGCCTCTTTCCAGCCCAGGCTGCTGATCAAAAAGCCTTCGGTCGGCACCATCAAAAATTGTCCGAAAGAGCCGGCCGCCGCCGCCACACCCATGGCCCAGGAGCGTTTTTCGGCCGAGATATTGCGCCCGATCACCCCGTAAATCACGGCATACGTGGTGCCGGCCTGCGCCGCGCCAATCAGCACACCCGCTGACAGCGTGAACAGCAGCCCGGTGGCCGCCAGCGCCATGCCGGCCAAGCCCAGCGCGTAGAGCACAGCGCCGGCAATGATGACCCGAAAAGCCCCGAAGCGGTCGGCAATCATGCCGGCAAAAATGCCAAACACGCCCCAGGACAGGTTTTGCACCGCAATGGCAAAGGCAAAGGTTTCCCGCGTCCAGCCCTGCGCCTGCGTGATCGGCTGCAACCACAGGCCGAAGCCGTGCCGTATGCCCATCGACAGGGTGACGATGGCCGCGCCACACACCAGCACTTGCCACATGGACAGTTTGGGCGCCTGAATAGCCGGCGCCCCGGACGGGTTTGTTGTAGAGGTCATGGTGCAACTGTAACGATTCGGCGCCTGCAGCGCTGAGGAAAAGAAGCCTTTAACTGTGTTTGTATACAGTAGTTAGAGGCTTCCCGGACTACAATCCGCGCAATTCACCTCACAGCCATGGCCACCAAACTACCCACCGACTACTCCGAAAGCTCGATCCGCGTGCTCAAGGGCCTAGAGCCCGTCAAGCAGCGCCCGGGCATGTACACCCGCACCGACAACCCTCTGCATATCCTGCAAGAGGTGCTCGACAACTCGGCCGACGAAGCGCTCGCCGGCCACGGCAAAAAGATCAAAGTCACGCTGCATACCGACGGATCGGTCAGCATCGAGGACGACGGCCGCGGCATCCCTTTTGGCATGCACCCGGAAGAAAACGCCCCGGTCATTGAGCTGGTGTTCACCCGCCTGCACGCCGGCGGCAAGTTCGACAAAGGCAAGGGCGGCGCTTACAGCTTCTCCGGTGGCCTGCACGGCGTGGGTGTGAGCGTGACCAACGCGCTTTCAAAGCGCCTGGAAGTCTCATCCTGGCGCGAAGGCAAGGCCGCGCACCTGGTTTTTTCAGGTGGCGACGTCATTGAAGCCCTGCAAATCCGCCCCGCCGGCGAGGGAGATCGCAAAAGCGGCACCGCCGTGCGCGCCTGGCCGGACGCTAAATACTTTGAATCTTCGGCCCTGCCCATGGCCGACCTGACGCACCTGCTGCGCAGCAAGGCCGTGCTGATGCCTGGCGTCAGCGTCACCCTCATCAACGGAAAAACCAAAGAAACCCAGACCTGGCTTTACAAAGGCGGCCTGCGTGATTACCTGACGCAAACGCTCACGGGCGACCCGGTGATACCGCTGTTTGAAGGCGAAGGCTTTGCCGACGCCGCACACGAAAGCTTTGCCGAAGGCGAGGGCGCGCAGTGGTGCGTGGCTTTTACCGAAGACGGCCAGCCCGTGCGCGAAAGCTATGTCAATCTGATTCCCACCAGCGCCGGCGGCACGCACGAAAGTGGCTTGCGCGACGGCCTTTTTACGGCCGTCAAAAGCTTTGTGGACCTGCATTCGCTGCTGCCCAAGGGCGTCAAGCTGTTGCCTGAGGACGTGTTTGCCCGCGCCAGCTACGTGCTGTCGGCCAAAGTGCTGGACCCGCAGTTTCAGGGCCAGATCAAAGAACGCCTGAACTCACGTGACGCGGTGCGCTTGGTCTCTAGCTTTGTGCGGCCCACGCTCGAGCTCTGGCTGAACCAGCACGTCGAGTACGGCAAAAAACTCGCCGAGCTGGCGATTCGCGCCGCCCAGTCGCGCCAGAAAGCCGGCCAGAAAGTTGAAAAGCGCAAGGGCTCGGGCGTGGCCGTGTTGCCCGGCAAATTGACCGACTGCGAAAGCAAAGACCTGGCAAACAACGAAGTGTTTCTGGTCGAGGGCGACTCTGCCGGCGGCAGCGCCAAGATGGGCCGCAACAAAGAAAGCCAGGCCATCCTGCCCCTGCGCGGCAAGGTGCTCAACACCTGGGAAGTCGAGCGCGACCGGCTGTTTGCCAACAACGAAATTCACGACATCGCGGTCGCCATTGGCGTGGACCCGCACGGCGCCTTGGATTCGCCTGACATGAGCGGCCTTCGCTACGGCAAAGTCTGCATCTTGAGTGACGCCGACGTGGACGGCTCGCACATCCAGGTCTTGCTGCTGACCTTGTTTTTTAAGCACTTTCCCAAACTGATTGAGACCGGCCATTTGTATGTGGCCCGCCCGCCGCTCTTCAGGGTCGATGCGCCCGCGCGTGGCAAAAAGCCGGCCTCCAAGGTTTACGCGCTGGACGAGGGCGAGCTCAACGCCATCCTCGACAAGCTGCGCAAAGAAGGCGTGAAAGAAGGCGCCTGGAGCATCAGTCGCTTCAAAGGTTTGGGCGAGATGAGCGCCGAGCAATTGTGGGAAACCACGCTCAACCCCGACACCCGCCGACTCATGCCCGTTCAGCTGGGCAATGTGGACTTTGCCAGCACCGAAAGCCTGATCACCAAGCTCATGGGCAAGGGAGAGGCCGCGGCCCGCCGCGAGCTGATGGAGCTGCACGGTGACGCGGTGGACATCGACGTCTGACCTCGATTGCGCCCTGAAAGCCATGAAAGCCTTTAAGCCCATGAAGCCCCTGCGAATGCCCGTGCTGTTTGCAGCGGCGCTCGCCGGGCTGCTGTGGGCCGGCGCTGCACAGGCGCAAATCTGGGCCTATATCGACGAGCGTGGCGTCGCACATTTCTCCAACGCCAGGCTTGACGAGCGCTACGAGTTGTTTGTTCAAGGCGGCAGCGTACTGGAAATCAACAGCAGCCCGCCGGACGCGCCGCAAGCTCCCCAGCAGCCGCGGCCGGAGATGGCCGCAGCCAGCCCGGCGCAGTCGCGGCTGATGCACTACCTCACGCAGTCGCCGCGTTACAAGGCTGTACAACACTTGCTCAAAGAAGCGGCCCAAACGCACCGGCTGGAGCCTGAATTGCTGCAAGCCCTGATTGCTGCGGAGTCGGGTTTTGACACGCAAGCCGTCTCGCCCAAAGGCGCGGTCGGGCTGATGCAGCTGATGGCGCCCACCGCCGCACGCTACGGCGTTAAAAGCGACCGGCGCAGCAGCATTGCCCAAAAACTCACAGACCCCGCCGTCAACCTGCGTGCCGGCACGCGCTACCTGCGTGACCTCATGGCGCTGTTCCCCGGCCGGCTTGATTTAGCCCTGGCCGCGTATAACGCCGGCGAAGGCGCCGTGCAACGCGCCGGCAACAAAATACCCAACTACCCCGAGACGCAAAACTACGTCAAAACCGTGCTGCAGCTCTACGCCTTTTTAAAGCCCCAAGTGCTGTCTCAGGCCGACGCGCCACCTGCTGCAGGTGTGGCCGTCGTGCCCGGCCGTGTGCGCATGGAAATGGTGGGC
>CANIDW010000208.1 GCA_947466165.1 Comamonadaceae bacterium
ATCAGGAGCCTGTAAGAGGGTGGAGCGGACTTTGTCTCTGTCTCAAGATATCGTTATGCCTCTTGCTATGGCATTGCTTTACCAATGTGAAGAGGGGGGTGGGGCCGGCGGTCGATTTCTGGTACCCCAGCATGAGACCGCCGGCCCCACCCCCCTCTTCACTGCCCCCAGCGGCCCTCAAACAACCACAGCCTTGCAACTTCCAATCAGCCATAAAAAAACCCGCCGGGAAAGGGCGGGTTCTTCAAGAGGCAAGGCTGAATTACTTCAGCTTGATCTCTTTGTATTCCACGTGCTTGCGTGCCTTGGGATCAAATTTCATGATCAGCATTTTGTCGGGCGTGGTTTTCTTGTTTTTGGTGGTCGTGTAAAAGTGACCGGTGCCGGCAGTGGATTCCAGCTTGATTTTCTCGCGTGCGCCTTTAGCCATGATCGTTCTCCTTAGACTTCACCGCGGGCACGAAGATCCACCAGGATCGCGTCGATGCCTTTTTTGTCAATCAAGCGCAAGCCGGCGCTGGTGATGCGCAGACGCACCCAACGGTTCTCGCTCTCGACCCAGAAACGGCGGTACTGCAGATTAGGCATGAACCGGCGTTTGGTTTTGTTGTTTGCGTGAGAAACATTGTTTCCCACCATCGGGCCTTTGCCCGTTACCTGACAGACGCGTGCCATGAGCACTCTCCGTATAAAAAATTGTGAATCTGGAGCCGGCCTGATGGGTCACCATGAAAGCTCTGCTAAGCCTATGAGTATAGCCTGAAAAACAGGGCCTGGAAAGCCGGCGCCCCGGCCGGCAAGTCCGGGGCCCGGACTTCAGTCGTTTTGCTCGATAAAACGCTGGGCGTCGAGGGCGGCCATGCAGCCGGTGCCGGCGCTGGTGATGGCCTGGCGGTACACGTGGTCCTGCACGTCGCCGGCCGCAAAAATACCGGGCACGCTGGTCATGGTGGCAAAACCCTGAAGTCCTGCGCGGGTGATGATGTAGCCGTCCTTCATGTCCAGCTGGCCTTCAAAGATGCCGGTGTTAGGTTGGTGGCCGATGGCAATGAAACAACCCGAAAGCGCCAGATCTTCGGTGCTGCCGTCTTCGGTTTTTTGCAGGCGCACGCCGGTCACGCCCGAGGCATCGCCCAGCACTTCTTGCAGTGTGCGGTGCGTTTTAAGCACGATCTTGCCGGCGGCGACTTTCTCATGCAGCTTGTCGATCAGGATGGCTTCGGCCTTGAACTTGTCACGGCGGTGCACCAGCGTCACCTTGCTGGCGATGTTGGACAAATACAGCGCTTCCTCGACGGCGGTGTTGCCGCCGCCGACCACGCAGACTTCCTGCTCGCGGTAGAAAAAACCGTCGCAGGTGGCGCAGCCCGACACGCCGCGTCCCATGAAGGCGGTTTCAGACGCCAGCCCCAGGTACTTGGCCGACGCGCCGGTGGCCAGGATCAGGGCATCGCAGGTGTAAGTGCCGCTGTCGCCGGTGAGGGTAAACGGACGTTTGCTGAAATCGACCTTATTGATGTGGTCAAAGATGATTTCGGTTTTAAAGCGTTCGGCATGCTCTAAAAAGCGCTGCATCAGCTCCGGGCCTTGCACGCCCAGCGGGTCGGCCGGCCAGTTGTCGACGTCGGTGGTGGTCATGAGCTGGCCGCCCTGGGCAATGCCGGTGATCAGCACGGGCTGCAGGTTGGCGCGGGCAGCGTAAACGGCCGCGGTGTAGCCGGCAGGGCCGGAGCCGAGGATAAGAACCTTCGAATGTTTCATTGTGAAAACCGGTTGAAAAATGCAACAGCGCCTTCAAGCGCCTCGAGAGATGACCAGCCGCACTGTTGGGCAGTTAAGCCAAAGGGGCCAATTAGGGCCTGATTGTAAAACCCGGCCGGCCGCGCGCTGGCGCCAGGCCCTGCGGCAACTGCGGTAAGCTTGTGGTCGACCCATGACTTACTCACTTGACACCCTCAATTCACGCAATGCACTGCCCGCCTCCGGCACCAACGGGGTGACCGGCATCGGTCGCTTTGCCCATGAGCTGGGCTTGGTGATCGGCTTTGTCGTTCTGGTTTTCTGGCTGGCCGCTTTGCTCAGCCACAGCCTGGCAGATGTGGCCTGGACCACGACCGGTGCCCGGGGTGCTGACGCGCCGGGTGCGGTGGCCCGCAACTGGGGCGGCCGCTTCGGCGCGCGCCTGGCCGACGGCAGTTATTTCCTTTTTGGTTTGTCCGTCTGGTGGGCATTGGCCGCTGGCTTTTGGGCCTGGCTGGCAGCCTTGGCCCGCTGGTTGCGCAGCGAAAGTTTGCCGGCCGCTGCACCTTTGAATCCGCAGCGCTTGAAGTTCTGGATTGGTTTTGCTTTGCTCTTGCTGTCCAGCTGCGCCCTGGAATGGTCGCGTTTGTACCGGTTTGAGCAGGCCTTGCCCGGCCATGCCGGCGGTTTGCTGGGCTACCTGGCCGGGCCGGCCAGCGTCAAGTGGCTGGGCTTCACGGGCTCGGGCCTGGTGTGGATTGCGATCGGCGTGGTCAGTGTGTCGGTGGTGTTTGGTTTTTCATGGCCGCAAGCTGCCCAGCGCATAGGCGCCTGGATCGATGACTTCATTGACTCGCGCCGTGAAAAACGCGAACTCGCCGAAGACCTGGCCGTGGGCCGTGCGTCTGCGCGCGAACGCGAAGAAATCCTGATTGAAGAGCGCATTGACATTGAAGAGCACCAGCCCGTCGCGATGCTGATCGAGCCCACGCTGGTGGACATTCCCAAAAGCGAACGCGTGGCCAAAGAGCGCCAGAAGCCGCTGTTTTCTGACATGCTGGACTCCAAGCTACCGCAGGTGGACTTGCTCGATGGCGCTTTGCTGCGCCAGGAAACAGTCGCGCCCGAGACGCTGGAGATGACCTCGCGCCTGATTGAAAAGAAGCTGCGCGACTTCGGTGTTGAAGTGCGCGTGGTGGCCGCTGCGCCCGGCCCCGTCATCACCCGCTACGAGATCGAGCCGGCCACCGGCGTCAAGGGCTCGCAGGTGGTCAACCTGGCCAAAGACCTGGCGCGCGCACTCAGCCTGGTGTCCATCCGCGTCATCGAGACCATACCCGGCAAAAACTACATGGCGCTGGAACTGCCCAACGCCAAACGCCAGTCGATCAAGCTCAGCGAAATTCTGGGCTCGCAAATCTACAACGAAGCCAAATCGCTGCTGACCATCGGCCTTGGCAAAGACATAGGCGGCAACGCCGTGGTGGCCGACCTGGCCAAAATGCCGCACTGCCTGGTGGCCGGCACCACCGGCTCAGGCAAGTCGGTGGGCATCAACGCCATGATTTTGAGCCTCTTGTACAAGGCCGACGCGCGTGATGTGCGCCTGCTGCTGATCGACCCCAAGATGCTCGAGATGAGCGTCTACGAAGGCATACCGCACCTGCTCGCGCCCGTGGTCACCGACATGCGCCAGGCCGCGCACGGCCTGAACTGGTGTGTGGCCGAAATGGAGCGCCGCTACAAATTGATGAGCAAGCTCGGGGTGCGCAACCTGGCCGGCTACAACGCCAAGATCGACGACGCCGCCGAGCGCGAAGAACTCATCTACAACCCTTTCAGCCTGACGCCCGATCAGCCTGAACCGCTGGAGCGTCTGCCTTTCATTGTTGTCGTGATCGACGAGCTGGCCGACTTGATGATGGTGGTGGGCAAAAAGATCGAAGAGCTGATAGCCCGGCTCGCGCAAAAAGCCCGCGCCGCCGGCATTCACCTGGTGCTGGCCACGCAGCGCCCCAGTGTGGACGTGATCACCGGCCTGATCAAGGCCAACATTCCCACGCGCCTGAGCTTTCAGGTTTCCAGCAAGATCGACAGCCGCACTATTCTTGACCAGATGGGCGCCGAAGCCTTGCTGGGCATGGGCGACATGCTGTACATGCCCAGTGGCACCGGCTTTCCGATCCGCGTGCACGGCGCCTTTGTCAGCGACGAGGAAGTGCACCGCGTGGTGGCCTACCTCAAAGAGCAGGGCCAACCCAATTACATTGACGGCGTGCTCGAAGGCGGCACCGTGGACGTCGAGGGCGACAGCCTGGGTGAGGGCGACGCCGCCGGCGAAAAAGACCCCATGTACGACCAGGCGGTCGAGGTGGTGCTCAAAAACCGCAAGGCTTCTATTTCGCTGGTGCAGCGGCACCTGAAGATCGGCTACAACCGCGCCGCCCGCATGCTCGAGGAGATGGAAAAAGCCGGCGTGGTCAGCAGCATGTCCGGCAGCGGCCAGCGCGAGATTCTGGTGCCGGCACGCACCGA
>CANIDW010000209.1 GCA_947466165.1 Comamonadaceae bacterium
AGGCGATGGTGCAGTGCCACGGCTCGCAATGCGGCTTTTGCACGCCCGGCTTTGTCATGAGCCTGTTTGGCATGTACCAAAACCATGTGGCGCACGGCCAAAGTGTTTCTCGCGAACTGGCGCAAACCGAGCTGTCGGGCAACCTGTGCCGCTGCACCGGTTACCGGCCCATCCTGGACGCGGCGCAGCAAATGGCCGGCTTTCCGGCGGTGCGGCTTGACGAGACCAAGCTCAAGACCGCGCTGGCGCAGATTCAGCCCGCCTCTAGCCAAACTGAGGGCGCCTACCTGCTGCCCGCCACCCTGGCCGAACTGCTGGCGGCCCGCGCCGCCCGACCCGCCGCGCAGCTGGTGGCCGGCTGCACCGACGTCGGCCTGTGGGTCACCAAGCTGCACAAAATTTATGACGCCGTGATCGACATCACCCGCGTGGCTGAACTGCGCCGCATTGAAGCGCACAACGGCCACCTGGTGATCGGTGCCGCCGCCAACCTGCATGACGCCTTTGCTGCCTTGGTTCAGCACTGGCCGGAACTCAAAACCTTTGCCGCGCGCTTTGCCGGCCTGCCGGTGCGCAACTCGGGCACGCTGGGCGGCAACGTGGCCAACGGCTCGCCGATTGGCGACTCGATGCCGCTGCTGATTGCACTGCACGCCCGCATCGTGCTGGCCAGTCTGCGCGGGCAGCGCGAGATGGCGCTGGAAGACTTCTACACCGGCTACCGGCAAAATCTGCTGGCGCCCGACGAGGTGCTGGCCTTCATCAAGCTGCCGCTACCCGCAGCAGTGCAAGGCACACAAACACTGCTGCGCGCCTACAAAATCTCCAAGCGCTATGACGACGACATTTCTGCCGTGTGCCTGGCGCTGAACCTGCAGTTGGCCGGTGGTTTGGTTCAGGCTGTCGCTATCGGCGCGGGCGGCGTAGCCGCCACGCCGGTGCGCGCCGTGCAAACCGAAGCCGCCTTGCGGGGCCAGCCTTGGACACAGGCCAGCGTGCAAGCGGCCATGGCCACGCTGCGCGCAGAGTTTGAGCCCATCTCCGACATGCGCGCATCGGCGGGCTACCGGCGCGAAGTTCTGGGCAATTTGTTGCAACGCTTCTGGCTGGAAAGCCAGGGCGCGCAACACATCAACCTCGAGTCCTTCAATCTGGAGGCCTTGGCATGAACGCCCCCGACAAACTGCCGTTGAACACGGCCAGCGCGACGGGTGCCGCCGGCCAGTCGCATTTTCATGAGAGCGCACGTGCGCAGGTGGCCGGCGCGGTCAATTACATCGACGACATTCCCGAAGTCAAAGGCACGCTGTTTGCCGCGCCTATCTTGTCTAACGTGGCGCACGGCCGCTTGCTGGGTGTGGACGCGGCAGCGGCGCTGGCCATGCCCGGCGTGCGCGGCGTGGTGCTGGCCGCTGACGTGCCCGGCGACCCGCTGCTGGCCACCTTTGTGCATGACGAGCCCATCTTTGCGGTGGACACGGTCCAGCACATCGGTCAGGTCATCGGCCTGGTGGTGGCGGACACCGTGATGCAAGCGCGCCACGCTGCGCGCAAAGTACAGCTGCACATCGACCCGCTGCCCGCTGTGCTGACAGTGCGCGAAGCGCTGGCCGCACAAAGCTTTGTGTTGCCCCCGGTGACCGTTCGCCGCGGTGATGCCGCCGCCGCGCTGGCGCGCGCGCCGCACACCATCAGCGGCAGTCTTGAAGTCGGCGGGCAGGAGCACTTTTACCTGGAAGGGCAAATCGCCTACGTGCTGCCGCAAGAGCAAAACCAGTGGCTGGTGTACTCCAGCACGCAGCACCCGGGCGAGGCCCAGCACTGGGTGTCGCATGCGCTGGGCATTGAGAACAACGCTGTGCGCGTGGAGTGCCGGCGCATGGGCGGCGGCTTTGGCGGCAAAGAAACCCAAAGCGGCCACATGGCCGTGTGGGCGGCGCTGGCGGCGCGCAAATTCGGCAAGCCCGTCAAGCTGCGCATGGACCGCGACGACGACTTCATGGTCACCGGCAAACGCCACCCTTTTGCCTACGACTACACCGCAGGCTTTGACGCGCGCGGGCGCCTGTGCGGCCTGCAGCTCATGATGGCGGCCAACTGCGGCTTCAGCGCCGACCTCAGCGGGCCTGTGGCTGACCGCGCCATCTTTCATGCCGACAACGCCTACTTTTTAGAAGACGTGGCCATCACCTCTTACCGCTGCAAAACCAACACGCAAAGCCACACCGCTTTTCGCGGCTTTGGTGGACCGCAGGGCATGATCGTTACTGAATCCATCCTCGGCGACATCGCCCGCCACCTCGGGCTGGACCCGCTGGCCGTGCGCCTGGCCAACCTGTACAGCAACGAAGCCACTGCAACCGGCGGCCTGCGCGACACCACGCACTACGGCATGCGGGTTGAAGACAACATACTCGCGCCCCTCATCACCACCCTGGCCGCCAGCAGCGACTACGCACAGCGCCGCCAGGACATTGCGCGCTGGAACGCCGGCAGCCCAGTGATCCAGCGCGGCATCGCGATCACGCCGGTCAAGTTCGGCATCTCGTTCACGGCCACGCTGTTCAACCAGGCCGGTGCGCTGGTGCATGTGTACACCGACGGCAGCGTGCAAGCCAACCACGGCGGCACCGAAATGGGCCAGGGCCTGAACACCAAGGTCGGGCAGATCGTGGCTGACGAACTGGGCGTGCCTTTTGAGTGCGTGCTGGTCACCGCCAGCGACACCAGCAAGATACCCAACGCCTCGGCCACGGCAGCTTCAGCCGGCACCGACCTGAACGCACGCGCCGCTCAATACGCCGCGCGCAATGTGCGCGACAACCTGGCGCAGTTTGTGGCGGGTCTGGACACCTGCGGCGCGGGCGCCGTGCGCTTTGCCGGCGGGCAGGTGATCTCGCCCACGCAGACACGCGCCTTCAAAGACGTGGTGCGCCAGGCCTACGCCAACCGCATCCAGCTCTGGAGCGACGGCTTTTACCGCACGCCCAAAATTCATTACGACAAAACCACGCTCACGGGCCGGCCCTTTTATTACTTTGCCTACGGCGCCGCCTGCACCGAAGTCGCCATCGACAACCTGACCGGCGAGAGCCG
Organism: Comamonadaceae bacterium; assembly: GCA_947466165.1. GTDB lineage: Bacteria > Pseudomonadota > Gammaproteobacteria > Burkholderiales > Burkholderiaceae_C > Polaromonas. The sequence continues at coordinate 3,097 of CANIDW010000209.1, forward strand.
CGTGCTCAAGGTGGACATATTGCACGACGTGGGCACCAGCATCAACCCGGCCATCGACATCGGCCAGATCGAAGGCGGCTTTGTGCAAGGCATGGGCTGGCTGACCACCGAGCAACTGGTGTGGAACGACAAAGGACTCTTGAGCACCCACGCCCCCAGCACCTACAAAATTCCGGCCACCGGCGATATACCTGAACACTTCAAAGTCGCCTTCTGGCCAGAGCCCAACCGCGAAGACAACGTCTTCGGCAGCAAAGCCGTCGGCGAGCCGCCCTTCATGCTGGCCATCAGCGTGTTTGAGGCGATGAAAGATGCGGTGGCCAATGCGCGGGCAGATGGTGGGGCCGTTCAACTGACTGCGCCGGCTACTGCGGAGAACGTGTTGGCGGCTTTGACTGGTACTGCTTTGGCTACAGGTCAGTGACTATTGACCAACTTGGTGTTGGCCATGGCGACACGTTGTTGCCGCCAGTCTGTTTTTGTCCCTCACTGACGGCAGTGTGGCCAACAGCAATCGATGTGCGGAAGGTCCTTCGCTTCGACTTAATGACCGCTTAGCAGCGAGAGCAGACTTTGCAGGCGCTCTGAAGCAGTCAATCAAATCGTAGTGCAATGAGTTGGAGTTCAGCGGCTACCGAAGGCAGTCTGCTGCAATGACTAGTTAGGTTGCATGCCTGACAGTGAGCAGTGACTTAAGTTCCTCATAAAAACTGTTCAGTTGCTTATCGAACGTGGTACCAACTATAGGGTGGACCGCGAGCAGCGAGAGAATTAGCGCTTCGCATGCTGTGACTATATGAATTTCCAGATCTTCATCGCTCGGCCCGTAACTAAGCCCGATGATGTTTTCATCTTCATCAAGCTGTAGTGCGCGTTCAAGGCTGCGGACATTGACATGAACCGATCCAGAAAGAACCGCATAAGCGGAGTTGTAAAAATCCATCAAGTCTGCCTTTTCCGCAAACCAAACGGTCTTTAATTCCTTAATGTCTTTGTCTTTTATGTTCTGCGCGATTGTCGATCGCAAGTCGTCACGAATTGCATCGCTAGCCTCGTTTCGAACTTCGTCGCTTAGCTTCTTATGCTTGTCAATGAACTTCTTGCGATGCACTTGGTCTTCACGTACGTACGCTATGCCAACATCCTTGTCTTTGGCTATGGCGACTATTCGGAAGGTG
>CANIDW010000210.1 GCA_947466165.1 Comamonadaceae bacterium
AAAGGCAGCTCGGGCGCTCGCACCGACGTGATCGGCGGCCAGGTCGATCTGATGTTTGACGCCGTCACCACCATGACCGAGCAAGTGCGCGGCGGCAAAGTCAAGGCACTGGCCACCACCGGTCTCAAACGCTCTGACGTGATGCCCGAAGTGCCCACGCTGACCGAAGCCGGCGTGGCCGGTTACGAAGCCACCATCTGGCTGGGCCTGATGGCGCCCACCGGCACACCCAAGGCCGTGGTCGACAAGCTCAACGAAGCCGTCTCCAAAATCGCCAGCCAGCCCGATGTGAAAGCCACCTGGACCAAGCAAGGCGCAGCCCCCATGGTCATGAACCCGACGGTGTTTGACAAGTACATGCGTGACGACATCACCAAGTGGGCCGGCGTGATCAAGAAGGCGAACATCAAGCTTGACTGACATGCGCCGGGGGGGGCAGGGATGGATCCCCGCTTTCGCGAGGATGACGGATTCAGCTCCGTCATTCCTGCCCCCTGCGCCGTCATCCCTGCCCTTCTCCGTCATTCCTGCCCCCTGCGCCGTCATTCCTGCCCTTCTCCGTCATTCCTGCGCAGGCAGGAATCCATCCCCGAGGCCGATGGATCCCCGCTTTCGCGAGGATGACGATCAAGCCCGACAATCACTGCCATGAACTCACTCCACCTCCTCAGCGCCGGCGCGGCGCAAGCCCTGGCCACCGGTCTGCAAGAACGTTTTTTACAGCTGCACGGCCAGGCCGTTACGCCCACATTTGGCGCTGTAGGCGTCATGAAAGACAAGCTGCTGGCCGGCGCGCCTTGTGATGTGATGATCCTCACCGATGCGCTGATCACCCAGCTGACATCGGGCGGGCATTTGCGGGCCGGCTCGGCCAGGCCCTTGGGCGTGGTGAAAACCGGTGTGGCCGTGAAAAGCGGCCATGCCCGCCCTGCCGTCGGCACGCCGGACCAACTCAAGGCGGCTTTGCTGGCGGCCACGGGCATTTACACTGCCGACCCGGTCAATTCAACGGCAGGCATTCACTTCATGAAAGTGCTCAAGGCGCTGGGCTTGGAGCAGGCGGTGGCGAACACACTGCGGCCCTTTCCCAACGGCGCTGCGGCCATGAAAGCACTGGCTGCATCGAACGAGGCCGGCCTGATCGGCTGCACGCAGAACACCGAGATCTTGTTCATTGACGGCGTCGAGCTGATCGCCGACCTGCCTAAAGAGTTTGAACTGGCCACTGTCTACACCGCAGCGATTGGCACGCTGGCGCAATCGCCTGAAAATGCCGCGCAATTTATCGCACTGCTGGCCGGGCCTGAGGCGTCAGCACAGCGGGCCGCCGGCGGCTTTGAAGTCTGAGCGCCTGACAAAAAACCGGTGCACTCAAAACCGGCGGGCTTAAAAGCGGCGCCGTTAGAACTTGACGTTGCTGCGGCCCTTGAGTTGGAGCAACTGGCGTGCCTCGTCGGCCGTGGCCACGCTCAGGCCCAGCCCTTCCAGAATGCCGCGCACCCTGCGCACCTGGTCGGCATTGCTTTGCGCCAGCTGGCCGGGGCCGTCCCACAGCGAATCTTCCAGGCCCACACGCACATTGCCGCCCTGCGCTGCAGCCATGCTGGCAATCGGCATTTGCGCGCGGCCGGCACCCAGCACCGACCACACGTAGTCTTCGCCAAACAAACGGTCGGCCGTGCGCTTGAGGTGGGACACATCATCCGGGTGCGTGCCAATGCCGCCCAGAATACCGAACACCGTCTGCACAAACAGCGGCGGCGTGGCCAGCTTGCGGTCCAGAAAATGGGCCAGGTTGTAGAGATGCGCTGTGTCATAGCACTCAAATTCAAAGCGCGTGCCGTTGGCGCTGCCCTCCTTGAGCATGAACTCGATGTCGGCAAAGGTGTTCTTGAAAACCAGATCGCGCGTGCCTTCCAGAAAAGCCTGCTCCCAGGGCTGCTTGAAATCTTTGTAGCGCCCGAGCATGGGAAACAAACCGAAGTTCATCGAGCCCATGTTGAGCGATGCCACCTCGGGCTGCAACTGCAAGGCCGGCTGCATGCGCTCGACCACCGTCATGGTCGGCGAACCGCCGGTGGTGATGTTGATGACCGCGTCACTGCGCTGCTTGATGTCGCCCACAAAGGCGCGAAAAGCATCGGGCGACTGGTCCGGCCGGCCGTCTTCGGGCTTGCGCGCATGCAAATGCACGATGGCCGCACCGGCCTGTGCCGCGCCCACGGCAGCGTCAGCAATCTGCTGCGCGCTGACCGGCAGGTAGGGCGACATGGACGGCGTGTGGATAGAGCCGGTGACGGCGCAGGTGATGATGACTTTGCGGTTCTTGCTCATGGAATTTCCTTAGGTTTTTTTAGACGTCAACGCTCAGGGTCAACAAATGAAACGACAAGCCCTTGCCGTGCATGTCCAGGTTCAGCGAGTCGTTAACGCCGCCGTCCAGCACGTCTTCGAGCACAAAGTTCATGGCGCCCAGGCCGGGCAAGAGGTAGCGCGTGACCAGGCCGGGCTGGCGGTGCGCAAAGTGCGCCGCCACACGCTCGGGCGTGACTTGTGCCACCAGCAAGCCATAGTCTTGCGCGCGGTAGGCAATCAGGCTGATGTTAATTTTGTTGCCCTTGTCGCCGGTGCGCGCGTGGGCCAGCTCGTAAAGTGTTTGTTCGGCCATGTCAGTGTGCCTCCGTGGCCAAGTCAAAGCAGGCCGGCACCTGCTCGCGTGCGATCAGGCAGGACTGCATGGACAAGCGCTGGCGTTTGGCCACGCGCACACCACCGCCGCCGGCCGGGCCGCCCGTCCACAAGGCGGTCAGCTCACGCAGCAGGCGGTCCACCACGGTCACATCTTCATGCCGGCCGGCTACGCGCAGCCGCACATCATGGGCTAGCCCTGATGGCGTTTGCGTTAACTGGCGGTTGGCGTCGTCGCCCAGAATGCTGCTCACGCCAATCAAATCAAAGCGCAGCGCCAGCAAGGCGCCCATGCGCTTTTGCAACACGTCCATGGCCAGTCGCGCGCGGGCTTCGGCGTTGGGGCCGGCGTAAGAGATCTCGCCCTCGCCCAACCAACCGCCGTCAAAAAACACATTGGCCTTGAGCGTGGCCGTGCGGGGGTGGCCGCGCACGCCCGACAGGCGCACCCGGTCGGGGCCCACCGCCGTCACACTGGCGGCGCTGATGTCGGCCACCACATCGGGCGTGATGTAAGCGGCCGGGTCATGCACTTCATAGAGCAGCTGTTCTTTGACCGTGCGCTCGTCCACCAGCCCGCCGGTGCCGTCGGCCTTGCTGATCACGCAGCTGCCGTCGGCCTCGATCTCGGCAATCGGAAAGCCCACGTTGTCCAGCCCCGGCACGTCTTTCATGCCCGGGTCGGCAAAGTAACCACCGCTGACCTGCGCGCCGCATTCGAGCAAATGGCCGGCCATGGTGCCGCCGGCCAGCGCGTCCCATTGCTCGCGGCCCCAGCCGAAATGTGCAATCGCCGGACCCAGCGTGAGTGAAGGGTCGGCCACCCGGCCGGTCACCACAATCTGCGCACCCGCCCGTATCGCATCGGCAATTTCGAAAGCGCCCTGGTAAACATTGGCGCAAACAAAGCGCGCGGCGTCAAAGCTCTTGCCCAGATGCGCCTGCACGATGGCGCGACCTGCATCGTCTGACAGGTCATCGCCGCGCACCACGGCAATGCGCAGCGCGGGCAAGCCTAGCTCTAGCGCCAGGCGCTGAATCAAGCGGGCAGCGCCCTCCGGGTTGGCCGCGCCGAAGTTGCCGACGATGGTGATGCCGTGCGCCAGGCAATCGGCCAGCACCGGGCGCAGTTGGAGCTCGAGCAAAGGCTCGTAGCCCAGTTGCGGGTTGCTGCGTTTGCTCAGGTGCTGATTGGCCAGCGTGCGCTCGGCCAGGTTCTCGTAAATCATGGCCGCCGGGCCGCCGCGCGCGATCAGGGTGCGCACGACCGGCAGGCCCGCGTCCACGCGGTCCCCCGAAAACCCTGCGCCACAACCCACCGCCAATGTCTGCATGCCAGCTCCTGTATGAACAGGCTGCAGTATGGCCCGATTTACACCAGCAGCGCGTTGACGCGGCGCACATAAGCGGCCGGGTCTTCGGGCAGGCCGCCTTCGGCCAGCAAGGCCTGGTCAAACAGAATGTGGGCCAGGTCGTCGAAGGGGCTGCCCTCGCTGGCCTCGAGTTTTTTGACCAGCGGATGCTGGGCATTGACTTCCAGAATCGGCTTGACTTCAGGCACCGGCTGGCCGGCTTGCT
>CANIDW010000211.1 GCA_947466165.1 Comamonadaceae bacterium
GCCCCATCGCCGCTGTGCTGGCTGACCCGAGTGCCTGTCTGGCAGCCGTGCTGAGCAGGGACGTGAGGGCGGGCTGGCATGCAAAGCGTGCGCGCCCGTAAAGAGGTACTTCGTAACGCGGAAACAGGGGCGAGGCGTCAAGGTCGTGCTGAATGAAGTCCTGCGCCACCACCACATCGCCGACTTTCACGCCGGGTGCCAGACCGCCGGCCACCCCCGTGAAGACAATACGGCTGACGCCCAATTGCCCGATCAGGACTGATGCCGTCAGGCTGGCAGAGACTTTGCCGATGCGTGACAGGGCCAGCACAACCGGCCGGCCTTGCAGCCGGCCCAGCCAGAAGTCACGCGAGGCCACAGTGTGCCGCCGGGCGCCTTCGAGCTGCGCCAGAAAGCCGGCCTGTTCTTCGGGCAGCGCGCTCAGAATGGCGGTGCTGCCGGCCGGGCTCATTTTTTGTCGCGCAATTCCCGGCGCAGGATTTTGCCGACCGGGGTTTTGGGCAGTTCCGTGCGGAACTCGATCACTTTGGGTTGCTTGTAGCCGGTCAGGTTGGCGGCGCAATAGGCCTGAACCTGGGATTCGGTGAGGGACGGGTTTTTCTTGACGATCACCAGCTTGACGGCCTCACCCGATTTTTCATCAGGCATGCCGACGCAGGCGCATTCCATCACACCCTCGAGTTGACCGACGACTTCTTCTATTTCGTTCGGGTAGACATTGAAGCCGCTCACCAGGATCATGTCTTTCTTGCGATCGATGATCTTGAAGAAGCCTTGCTCGTCAATGATGCCGATGTCGCCCGATTTGAAGTAGCCGTCAGGCGTCATGACCTTGGCAGTTTCATCGGGCCGCTGCCAGTAGCCTGCCATGACCTGCGGGCCTTTGATGGCAATTTCGCCCGGCTGGCCTTGCGCAACTTCGCGACCCTCGTCGTCCAGCAGCTTGAACCATGTGCTGGGAATCGGCACGCCAATGGTGCCGGTGAACACTTTGCTGATGGTCGGGTTGCAGCTGGCCGAAGGCGAGGTTTCCGACAGGCCGTAGCCTTCACAAATAGGGCAGCCGGTTTTCTCGAGCCAGAGTTTGGCCACCGCACTTTGCACGGCCATGCCGCCGCCCAGCGACACCCGCAAATGCGACCAGTCCACCTTGTTGAAATCCGGGTGATTCACCAGGCCGTTGAACAGCGTGCTGACAGCCGGGAAGCTGTGTACCTGGTGCTTGGCCAGCTCTTTGAGAACTGCGGCCAGATCACGCGGGTTGGGTATCAAGATGTTCTTGGCGCCCACGCGCATGCCCAGCATCATGTTCACGGTGAAAGCGAAGATGTGGTACAGCGGCAAGGCGCAGACATAAGTGTTTTGCGTGCCTTCCGGCAAGCCGGCCATGGCGGGTGAATTCCAGGCTTCAGACTGCAACAAGTTGGCGATGACATTGCGGTGCAGCAGCACCGCACCCTTAGAGACGCCGGTGGTGCCGCCCGTGTATTGCAGCACGGCGACATCGTCGGGCTTGAGTTCAGGCCGGGTCAGCTTAGCCTTGCGTCCCAGCGCCACAGCATCGTTAAAGCGGACAGTGGCCGGAAGTGTGAAGGCGGGCACCATTTTCTTGACATTGCGCACCACGTAATTGACCAGGGTGCCCTTGAGCCAACCCAGTTGATCGCCCATGGCGCACAGCACCACGTGCCGCACGGGCGTGCGGCTGATGCAGGCCTCCAGCGTGGCCGCAAAATTCTCGATGATGACGATGGCTTTGGAACCAGAGTCTTTGAGTTGGTATTCCAGCTCGCGCGGCGTGTACAGCGGATTCACATTGACCACCACATAACCGGCACGCAGGATGGCGGCCACGGCCACCGGGTACTGCGGGCAGTTGGGCATCATGATGGCGACGCGGTCGCCCTTGGCCAGACCTAGACTTTGTAAGTAGGCGCCCAGTGCCTTGGACATCTCGTCGGTCTGACCGAAGCTGATGTCCTTGCCCATGAAGCTGTAGGCTGTGCGTTCGCTGAATTTGGCAAAGCCCTCTTCCATCAGCTTGACCAGCGAAGGGTATTGCGATGCGTCAATATCGGCGGGCACGCCTGGCGGGTAAGACTTGAGCCATGGACGGTCTGTGAGCAGGGTGTTCATAGGTACCTTTCAATCACGCGGGGTTGAACTGGGATGAAAATTATTCGATGGCCTTGCCCATGTCTTCAATGACTTTTTTGGCGTCTCCAAACACCATCATGGTCTTGTCCATGTAAAAGAGCTCGTTGTCCAGGCCGGCATAACCGGCGGCCATCGAGCGCTTGTTGACGATGATGGTTTTGGCTTTGTAGGCCTCCAGAATGGGCATACCGTAGATGGCGCTGCCCTTGACATGCGCAGCCGGGTTGACCACGTCGTTGGCACCCAGAATGATGGCCACGTCGGCCTGGCCGAACTCGGCGTTGATGTCTTCCATTTCATGCACCTGGTCATAAGGCACTTCGGCCTCTGCCAGCAGCACGTTCATATGGCCGGGCATGCGGCCGGCCACCGGGTGGATGGCGTACTTGACGCTGATGCCCTTGTCGGTGAGCTTTTGCGCCAGTTCCTTGACCGAGTGCTGCGCACGGGCCACCGCCAGGCCGTAGCCCGGCACGATGATGACCGACTCGGCGTTGCCCAGAATAAAAGCGGCGTCATCGGCCGAGCCGGACTTGACGTTGCGCTGCACCGCATCGCCGGCAGCGGCCGTACCGGCCTCGCCGCCAAAGCCGCCCAGAATCACGTTGAAGAAAGAGCGGTTCATCGCCTTGCACATGATGTAGGAGAGGATGGCGCCCGAGGAGCCCACCAGCGAACCGGCAACGATCAGCATGGCGTTGTTCAGCGAAAAACCGATGCCCGCTGCCGCCCAGCCCGAGTAGCTGTTGAGCATAGACACCACCACCGGCATGTCGGCGCCGCCGATCGGGATGATGATCAGCACGCCCAGCACAAAGGACAGCGCCAGCATCGCAAAAAACGCGTTCCAGCTGCCGGTGAACGTGAACACCAGGCCCAGCGCCAGCGTGGCCAGGCCAAGCACCAGGTTGAGCATGTGCTGGCCGGCAAAGGTGACAGGCGCGCCCTGGAACAGGCGGAACTTGTACTTGCCGCTGAGCTTGCCAAAGGCAATCACCGAGCCGCTGAAGGTGATGGCGCCTATGGCCGCACCCAGGAACAACTCAAGCCGGTTGCCTGCCGGAATGTCAGCAGTGCCCAGGCCCTTGGAGACAATTTGGAAGGCGTCCGGCTCGGCCATGGCTGCCACCGCAATGAACACCGCGGCCAGGCCGATCATGGAGTGCATGAAGGCGACCAGCTCCGGCATCTTGGTCATCTCCACGCGCTGCGCCATCAAGGTGCCGGCAGCGCCGCCCAGCACAAGCGCAGCCATGACATACACCATGCCCTGGGCCGAACCGCCCGCAGTTTCGACGATCAGCGCGCCAGTGGTCAGCACGGCAATGGCCATGCCGCTCATGCCGAATACATTGCCGCGGATCGAGGTGGTGGGATGCGACAGGCCCTTGAGCGCCTGTATGAAACAGACCGAGGCCAGCAGGTACAGCAGGGTGACCAGGTTCATGCTCATTTGGCCGCTCCTGCATCAGCTGCGGGTGCAGCTTTCTTTTCTTTTTTCTTGAACATTTCCAGCATGCGGCGGGTCACCAGAAAGCCGCCAAAGACATTGACGGCAGCCAGTGCCACGGCCAGTGTGCCCATGGTTTTGCCTAGCGGCGTGACGGTCAGCGCGGCAGCCAGCATGGCGCCCACAATGACGATGGCTGAGATGGCATTGGTCACCGCCATCAGCGGCGTGTGCAGGGCCGGCGTGACGGTCCACACCACGTGGTAGCCGACGTAAATGGCCAGCACAAAAATAATCAGGTTGATGATTCCGGGGGAGGCGAGTTCCATGGTCTTGTTTCCTAAATGTGGCAGGGCGGTGCGGGCAGGAGCCGGCGCGGCGGGCTTATTTTTTCTTGACTGCGCCGCCTTGCGTCATCAGGCAGGCGGCAACGATGTCGTCTTCAAGGTCGATGTTGAGCGCACCGTTTTTGGTGATGATCAGCTTGAGGAAGTCCAGCAGGTTGCGCGCATACAGCGCGCTGGCATCAGCAGCCACGAGGGCGGGCACGTTGGTCTCGCCGATCAGCGTAACCCCGTGCTTGACCACGGTTTGGCCCGGCTCGGTCAGCGGGCAGTTGCCGCCTTGCGGCGC
>CANIDW010000212.1 GCA_947466165.1 Comamonadaceae bacterium
GGCGGCGCTGTATCTGGCTGGCTGCGGAAAGAATACGCAAGCCCCTGCACCGGCCACGGCGCCTGTAGCTGTCAATGCCGAAGAAAAAGTGCTTAATATCTACAACTGGCCCGATTACATCGCCCAGGACATGGTGGCCAATTTCACAAAAGAAACCGGCATCAAGGTCAACTACCAGACCTTTGAAAACAACGAAGCGCTGCACGCCAAGCTGGTGGCAGGCAACACAGGCTATGACATCGTGGTGCCGGGCGCCGTGTTTGCCAAGCCGCAAATAGACGGTGGCCTGCTGCTCAAACTCGACAAGGCGCAGCTGAGCAATTACGCCAATTTAGACCCGGCCATCATGGGCAAGCTGACGGCTATTGATGCCGGCAATGCGCACCTGGTTCCCTGGGCCTGGAGTTTCACCACAGTCGGTATCAACAAGGCCAAGGTCACCAAAGCCCTGGGCAGCACCCCGATGCCGGCCAATGCATGGGAGCTGGTCTTTAACCCGACCTACACCGCCAAGCTCAAGTCCTGCGGCATTGCCTTTTTAGATTCGCCCACCGAAGTTCTGCCGCCGGCCATGCATTTCCTGGGCAAAAACGCCTATTCAAACGATGCTGCCGACCATCAGGCCGCTGCCGCCATGCTGGCCAAAGTACGCCCGCATATCCGTATGTTCAGCAGCACCATGATCGATGATCTGGCGGGCGGCAAAGCCTGCGTGGCGCTGGCCTGGGCGGGTGATATCAACATTGCGCGCAACCGCGCTATTGAAAACAAGAGCGGGCAGGAAATTGAAGCTTTGCTGCCCAGCGCCGGCGGTCTGATTTTCTTTGACACCCTGGCCATCCCCAAAGATGCCAAGCACCCCAACAATGCCCACGCCTTCATCAATTACTTCCTGCGCCCCGAAGTCTCTGCCGATTTGACCAACGAGCTGAGCTACGCCACGGCCAACAAAGCCAGTCTGGCCAAGGTCAAGCCCGAGATTGCCCAGGACAAAGCCGTTTTCCCTGATGCGGCCAACCTCGAAAAAATGGTCTCGCCCGCGAGCTTTAGCAACGAAGCACGGGCTTCCATGGCGAATGTTTTCACTGCCTTCAAAAAAGGGCAATGAATTTCCGGACCTGGGTTTTGGTCATGAACCTGTCCACCGAAAGTCAAGCCGGCTTCTTGTGTACCGATCGGCTCGTCAAACGTTTTGACGCAGTGGCCGCTGTCGACGACGTCAGCCTGTCCATTCGCAAAGGCGAAATTTTTGCCCTGCTCGGCCCATCGGGTTGCGGTAAATCAACGCTCTTGCGCATGCTCGCCGGCTTCGAAGCGCCCAGCGCCGGCGCCGTGCTTCTCGATGGCGTGAACATCGCCTCGATGCCGCCCTACGAGCGGCCCATCAACATGATGTTCCAGTCTTATGCACTGTTTCCGCACTTGAGTGTGTGGGACAACATTGCGTTTGGACTGCGGCGTGAAGGCTTACCCAAAGCCGAGATCAGTGAACGCGTCGAGGGTATGTTGCGCTTGGTGCAACTCACTGCTTTTGCCAAACGCAAACCGCACCAGCTCTCGGGCGGCCAGCAGCAGCGCGTGGCGCTGGCCCGCAGCCTGGCCAAGCGTCCGCAATTGCTGCTGCTGGACGAGCCACTGGGCGCGCTGGACAAAAAGCTACGCGAGCAAACGCAGTTTGAGCTGGTCAATATCATCGAGGCTGTGGGAGTGACCTGCGTGATGGTCACCCACGATCAGGAAGAAGCCATGACCATGGCTTCGCGCATCGCCGTCATGCGCCAGGGCAGGGTGTTGCAGGTGGGTACACCGCGCGAAATCTATGAGCAACCGAATTGCCGTTTCGTGGCGGATTTCATTGGTAACGTCAATTTGTTTGAGGGTCAGCTTCAGCACACTGCACCGGACCGCTGTGACATCAGCAGCGCAGATGGTGTTGTATCTCTGGCCCAGAACATCTCCGGCACAAACCATCCTGCTGGTATTGCAGTTTCGGTCGCGGTGCGGCCTGAAAAAATACACATTGCCAAATCGCGGCCGCAGGTGAGCGACAACCTTTTCACCGGAAAGGTGCTTGAAATTGCTTACTTTGGCAGCTACAGCACTTTCATTGTGGAAATGCCCAGCGGTAAATCGGTCAAGATCACCGAGAGCAACGCTGCCCGGCAAGACCAGAGCCCTGTCACCTGGGGCGATGCGGTGTTTTTCTGGTGGGATAGCGCCGCCCCTGTGCTGCTGACGCAATGAGGACACCGTGGTGAAGTTTGATACGGCGCAAAATTTCATGCCCGGGCGACGTTTTGTGATTGGCGTGCCCTTTGTGTGGCTGGGGGTCTTTTTCGTTGTGCCGTTTTTGATACTGCTGCGCATCAGCATCACGGACATGGGCAGCGGCATTGACCCGTTTGCACCCTTGTTCGATTCGTCAGACGGCACCTGGCGCTGGCTCTTTAAGTTCGATAACTACGCCGCCATCTTCCGTGCGGCCGCCGACAGCGCAGGGCTGGCTGCCACCGGATTGGGTCAGACCATCTATTTGGACGCCTACAAGAGCTCGCTCAAGTACGCTTTTTTCACGACAATTTTTTGTCTGCTGATCGGTTACCCGTTTGCGTATTTCATTGCGCGCGCCCGTCCCAGTATTCGCCCGGCCTTGCTGATGATGGTGATGCTGCCGTTCTGGACTTCGTTTTTGCTGCGTGTTTATGCTTGGAAGGGCATCCTGGCGGACCAGGGCGTTATCAACAACGCCTTGATGGCTGTGGGCCTCATTGATGCGCCCATTGTCATGCTCTACACCGATGTCTCCATGCTGGTGGGTATGACCTATGTTTACCTGCCGTTCATGGTTTTGCCGCTGTACGCGACGCTGGTGAAAATGGACTTTCGCTTGCTGGAGGCTGCACATGATCTGGGCGCTGGCCCTTGGAAGGCTTTTTGGCTGATCACTGTGCCGCTGAGCAAGGCCGGCATCGTCTCCGGCGCCATGCTGGTGTTCATTCCCAGTGTGGGTGAATTCGTGATCCCCTCCCTTCTGGGTGGGGCAGAAAACATCATGATCGGACGAGTCGTCTGGGACGAGATGTTCAGCAGCAACAACTGGCCCCGCGCTTGCGCATTGGCGGTGGTGATGGTTTGTCTGATTCTTTTCCCCCTGGCACTTTATTACCACTACAGCGCCCAGACGCGCGCAGCATCGGCGGACTGATATGCGGGCTGTCCATCGTTTTATGCTGGCCAATTTCGGACGCTTTTGGTTGGCCGCGGTCTATTTTTTCCTGTACGCTCCGCTGGCTTTTTTGGTGGTTTTTTCTTTCAACAGCACGCGTCAGGACGGGGTCTTTACCGGTTTTTCACTTCGCTGGTACAGCGCATTGTGGGCGGACTCGCGACTGGTCGATGGTTTTTTACTCTCACTCAAGGTGGCCCTGGTGACGGCCAGCTTGTCTGCCGTGCTCGGCGCCTTGGCTGCATTCGTTCTTGTGCGCTATGAGCGTTTTCGTGGCAGGCCGCTCTTTATCGGACTGGTCAATGCGCCCCTGATCATGCCGGAGGTGATCATCGGCCTGGCTTTGTTGCTTTTGATGGTGGCTGTGCAGCGTGCCGTGGGTTGGCCTGACCGCGGCATGGGCACCATCGTGATTGGCCACACCCTGCTGGGCATGGCATACGCTGCCGTGGTGATTCAGTCGCGCCTGCGGGAGGTCGACAGGTCTATTGAGGAAGCCGCCATGGATTTGGGCTGCCGGCCATTGCAGGTCTTTTTCCTGGTGACGCTGCCAAGCATTGCGCCTGCCATGGTGGCGGCTTGGTTGTTGACCTTCACCTTGTCATTTGACGACGTGGTGATCTCTGAGTTTCTCTCGGGCCCCGGCGTGACCACGCTGCCGCAAGTGATTTTCAGTTATGCCCGCCGTGGCATCAACCCATCGATTTATGCCGCAGCCACTTTGTTGATTGCCGTGGTGAGCCTAGGCATCATTGCTTACAGCGTGTATGAGGCGCAGCAGCACCGGCAGCGCCTGCGCGACATGCGTGCGGCTTCCCTTGACTAACCGGTTCTTTTTGACGCCGCCATGTGAGTGACAGTTTTGTCTGGCCAGGTCGCCAGGCCAACCCCGGCCAGTGCCAGCGTGAAAGCTGCGATGTGTGCCGGACCCAGTGTTTCGCCCAATATCAACACGCCGACCACGGTGGCGCTGACAGGCAGCATCACCGTGAAAAGAC
>CANIDW010000213.1 GCA_947466165.1 Comamonadaceae bacterium
ATCTGGTCGCGCAGGAGTTCGTGCTCGGGGGTTTCGTAGATGGTGGCGTTCATGGTGAGAGTCTCAAGGTGAGTGAATTATTTTTGCGGGGAAATGCGCCAGGGGTTCATTGCGGCTTCCAGACCACATCCGAGTCCACTGCGTACAAAGTGCAAGGGTTGCCGTAGCGCTGGCAGTTGCCCAGGGCACGCCCTGCAGCGTAGTCGCCTTGGGACACGCCGAACCCCCCTTTGCTACTGACCGCAAACGCACGAGGCAAGGCCATTTCTAAAAACTTGGCGTAGGCCGCTTTGCCGGACGCGCCGACCGGGACGGAAGATGTGGCATCAATGGCTGCAAAGGCACTGGGTGGCGGTGCTTTCACGATGGCAGGGCGGTCAAAGCCCAGTTGGCTTAAAAAGGCGTCCACCACGGGCAACCACTGGTCCATATTGGTGTTCAGGCCGCTGTGCCCGTCCTCCCCAACAGGCGCGAATCCCTTAAATTCGGCTATCCCGCCACCTTCGACCCAGGCCTTGTGCCAGGTTTTAGGATTTTCAGCCCCCCAGTATTTGTCGTTTTCCCAGTAAAGCCAGAGCATGGGAACTTTGGCGTCCTTGGCAATCTGCCCCCAGTATTGCGTGATGGCGCCGGGATTGCAGGGCCGGCCGGGGTTGCTGTCCGGATTGCCGCCGGTCCCACCTGAAAAATTGATGCCACCCTGCAAGCCCGCTGGCGCACGACCTACCGTGGCCACCGTGGTCAGGCCGCCAACAGACTGGCCGGCCACCACCCAGCGACGGGTGTCTACATAAGGCAAGGTTTTGGCAAATTCCACTGCGGCCAAGACCTGCTCCGAGGTAGCAATAGACATGGGCTCGATGCTGCGGCAGCCGCTGTTTTCCGGGTCGAAGCCGCCATACGTCTCCCCATAGCCGATACGGTTGGGCACCAGCACCACAAAACCCTTGGCCACCAAGTAGCGCGCCGCCGCCTCGGGCTGATAGCGGCCTTGGCTGGCGCGCCTGGCTTCCACCGCCCGGCCATGGTTGAACACGACCAAAGGAAACGGCCCGTCGCCAGGCGGGCGGTACACCGTCATGGGCAGCGGCCTGGTCTCCTGGCGGCCATGCATGTCTTTGACCGTGGCCTGGGTGCGCAGCAGCTCCTCTCGCAGGTCTTTGGCCAGCACTTCGGGCGCTGCTGCGCTGGGTTTCTCGCCTTGCGCCCACACGCTGCCACACAGTTGCAGCGCCAGAAGCAATACAAAAAAGACTTTCATCGTGCGCCCTGGCTTACATGCGGAACACGCCGAACTTCGGCTCACCAATCGGCGCATTCAGCGAGGCCGACAGGCCCAACGCCAGCACGCGGCGCGTATCGGCCGGGTCGATGATGCCGTCGTCCCACAAGCGCGCGCTGGCGTAGTAAGGGTGAGACTGCTGGGCAAACTGGTCGAGCACGGGTTGTTTGAAGGCCGCTTCTTCGTCGGCGCTCCATTGGCCGCCGCGCCCTTCAATGCCGTCGCGCTTGACAGTGGCCAGCACGCCGGCCGCCTGCTCGCCGCCCATGACGCAGATGCGTGCATTCGGCCACATCCATAAAAAGCGAGGCGAAAAAGCGCGGCCGCACATGCCGTAGTTACCGGCGCCGTAACTGCCGCCGATGATCACTGTGAACTTGGGCACGCTGGCCGTAGCCACCGCCGTGACCATCTTGGCGCCGTGTCGGGCGATGCCTTCGTTTTCGTATTTTTTGCCGACCATGAAGCCGGTGATGTTCTGCAAAAACACCAGCGGCACCTTGCGCTGGCAGCACAGCTCGATGAAGTGCGCGCCCTTTTGCGCACTTTCAGAAAACAGCACGCCGTTGTTGGCGATGATGCCGACCGGCATGCCTTCGATGTGCGCAAAACCGCACACCAGCGTGGCGCCAAATCGCGCCTTGAACTCATGGAACTCGCTGCCATCGACGATGCGGGCGATCACCTCGTGCACGTCGTAGGGCTTGCGCGTGTCGGCCGGTATCACGCCGTAAAGCTCACTGGCCTCATAGAGCGGCGGCAGCGGCGTGCGCAGAGTTTGTTGGACGTGCTTGCTGCGGTTCAGGCTGGCAACAGCCTGGCGTGCCAGCGCCAGCGCGTGCGCATCGTTTTGCGCCAGATGGTCGGCCACGCCCGACAGGCGCGTGTGCACGTCGCCGCCGCCCAGGTCTTCGGCGCTCACTATCTCGCCGATGGCGGCTTTGACCAGCGGCGGGCCGCCCAGAAAAATGGTGCCCTGGTTCTTGACGATGATGGTCTCGTCACTCATGGCCGGCACATAGGCGCCGCCCGCCGTGCAGCTGCCCATGACCACGGCAATCTGCGCAATGCCCTGCGCGCTCATGTTGGCCTGGTTGTAGAAAATGCGGCCGAAGTGCTCCCGGTCCGGGAATACGTCGTCCTGGTTGGGCAGGTTGGCGCCGCCCGAGTCCACCAGGTAAATGCAGGGCAAATTGTTTTGCATCGCCACTTCCTGGGCACGCAAATGCTTTTTCACTGTCATCGGGTAGTAGGTGCCGCCCTTGACAGTGGCGTCGTTGCAAATGATCAGGCAATCGATACCGCTGACGCGGCCTACGCCGGCAATCAAACCGGCGCAGGGTGCGCTGTCGCTGCCGTCGCGGTCCGGGTACATGGCCAGCGCGGCCAGCGGCGCCAGCTCCAGAAAAGGCGTGCCGGGGTCCAGCAGCATCTGCACGCGTTCGCGCGGCGGCAACTTGCCGCGCGCCACATGTTTGGCACGGGCTGCCTCGCCACCGCCGGCAGCCACTTTGGCAAGCTGCACCGCCAGGTCTTGCACCTGCTCGCGCAGGACGGCTGCATTGGCTTGGAAGTCGGCCGATCGGACATTGAGCTGGGTTTGCAGAACTGACATGTGTTTCCTTGTTACCGGGTGCCGCCATAAAGCATGCGCAGAGTGCCCGAAAAAGCAAACTGCGCGCAGTTGCAGCAAAGCGCTGCGGTAGCAGGCTGAATCAGAGCCCGGCCTGTGCGCCCTCGCCCAGGGCGATGTCTAGCATCATGTCGCTCGCCAAGGCGCCCACGTCACGCTGCAGCGCCTCAACCGACATGGCGGCCGGCACGCGCAATTGCGCCTTGACCTTGAATGTCTTTTGACCATCCGTGCTGCTGCGCACGATGTCGGTGTGAATGCTCTCAATGCTGATGGCGCGCTCGGCCAGCAGCTTGGTGAGCTTGCTGACGATGCCGACCTGGTCTTGCCCGACCAGTTCCAGCTCGACCAGGCGCTGCGAGGCGGGCAGTGCCGCGCCTTCGCTGCCGGCGATCACCACCTGCAAGCCGCTGGAGGCCAGGCCTTGCAAAGAGTTGGTCAATGCCTGCGCGTTCTCGCGCGGCACCTCGAAATGAACCATGCCGGCAAATTCACCGGCCAGGCGGGTCATGTGGCTGGCGGCCCAGTTGGCGCCGAAGCGCTGCGCACGATCAGCCAGTGAATTGACGATGCCCGGGCGGTCAGTGCCGACGATGGACACCACCAGCGATGTACTGGTGGGCGCGGCCTCACCGGGCAGCAAGACAGCCTTACGGATCATGGGGGCGCGGGTGGCAAAGGCCGGGTCTTGCACGTTGGCCGGCACCTTGCCGGTCAGGCGAGCACCGTGCACCACTTGGCGCAAGAGCTTGATGCCCATGGGCGCCAGCGCGCGCTCCCACAACTCGCGTGCGTTCTCACCTTTTTTGACAAAGCACCAGTCCTGCGCGGCAATGCCACCGGCGTCCCAGCCGTCGGCCAGGTGGTAGACCGAGCCGCCAGCAATCGCGTCGCCTTCAAGAATGGTCCATTCCACCGCTGCAATGCCGCGGTGCCGGGGTAACAGCGACGGGTGGTAGCCGACGCCACCCAGGCGAGATCGCGCCAGCGCCTCGTCACTGACGCGGGCATGGGTGTGGGCGGCAATGATCAGCTCCGTGCCCTCGGGAATCGCGTGGCCGGGCACAATTTTGGGGTTCTCCAACACGTGCAAGGCAATGCCGGCAGCGCGCGCAGCCACAGCCAGACGATCGTCGTCAGCCGGCGCCACGACGCCGGTGAACTCAATGCCCTCTTCGTGACGCAGCGCCTCAAAAACTGAAGCCGCAAAAAAACGGGAACCCACCAGTGCACATTTCATGGAAGTCACTCTTTGTAAG
>CANIDW010000214.1 GCA_947466165.1 Comamonadaceae bacterium
CGCGGCCCTGGCCGACGCCCGGCCCGACAACTGGGCCCGCGCCGCTGAGGCCATCATGACCACTGACACGGTGGCCAAAGCTTTTTCCAAGCGCATCACGCTGGGCGGTGCCAGCGTCACCATCACCGGAATCAGCAAAGGCGCAGGCATGATCCGTCCGAACATGGCCACCATGCTCGGTTTCATGGCCACCGACGCTTGTGTCTCGCAGGCGCTGATGGCGCAACTGGCCCGTGAGCTGGCCGAAGAGTCTTTCAACCGTGTCACCGTAGATGGTGACACTTCGACCAATGATTCCTTCGTTATCGTAGCCACGCACCGGGCCCGGCATTCAGCGATTGAGTCCCTGGACAGCGCTGACGGCCGCGCTCTCAAGGCGGCCATGCTGGAGATCGCACAAAAGTTGGCGCAAGCCATCGTGCGGGACGGCGAAGGTGCAACCAAATTCATCACCATTCGCGTTGAAGGCGGGCGCACGGGGCAGGAGTGCCGCCAGGTGGCTTATGCCATTGCGCATTCACCGCTGGTCAAAACTGCGTTTTTTGCCAGCGACCCCAACCTGGGCCGTATTCTGGCAGCCGTTGGCTACGCAGGCATAGATGATCTGGACCAGACGCTGATCGACTTGTACCTGGACGATGTGCTGGTAGCGCAACACGGTGGGCGTCACCCCGCGTACGTGGAAGCAGACGGACAACGCGTGATGAAGCAAAGCGAAATTCTGGTGCATGTTCGTCTGGGCCGCGGTGATGCGGTTGATACCGTCTGGACTTGCGACCTGTCGTATGACTACGTCAAGATCAACGCTGACTACAGAAGTTAAACCCATGAATGAGCCGTTTGAACGCCTGATGGCGCGTGTCGAAACCCTGATCACGCGCATCGAATCCGTGTTGCCGCAGCCTTTGAGCGCGCCCGACTGGCATGCCTCTGTGGCTTTTCGCTATCGCAAGCGCAGCTCGGGTTACGGCAGTCTGGAGCCGGTCATGCATCTGGGCGACATGGGCCTGGACGATCTGAAAGAAATCGACGACCAAAAAGATAAGATCCGGCGCAACACTGAGCAGTTTGTCAGCGGCGTTCCGGCCAACAACGTCTTGCTGACCGGCTCGCGTGGCACGGGCAAGTCGTCTCTCATCAAGGCCTGCTTGAACGCCTACGCAGCGCGCGGCTTGCGGCTGATTGAAGTCGACAAAGCCGACCTCACTGATTTACCCGATATCGTTGAGCTGGTTTTTGACCGGGCTGAGAAATTCATCATCTATTGCGATGACCTCAGCTTTGAAGAAGGCGAGTCTGGCTACAAAGCGCTCAAGTCGATTCTGGACGGCTCGATTGCTGCCGCTACGCCCAATGTGCTGATCTATGCCACCAGCAACCGCCGCCATTTGCTGCCGGAGTACATGGCCGAAAACCTCACGTACACGCACACCGACGATGGTGAAGTGCATCCCGGTGAAGTGGTTGAAGAAAAAATTTCGCTCTCCGAGCGCTTTGGTTTGTGGGTGAGTTTTTACCCTTTCAGTCAGGACGAGTACCTGAGCATCGTGGCGCAGTGGCTGTCTTCCTTTGGCGTCAGCCCGGCGGCCATCGAGGCAGCCAAGCCGGCATCCTTGGTGTGGGCGCTGGAGCGCGGCTCGCGCAGCGGCCGCGTGGCCTTTCAGTTTGCCCGCGACTACGCCGGTCAGCACACCAAGGCATGAGCGTGCTGGTGGCCGACGCCGGCACCCCGCGCGAGGGCGGCGCTGGCCGTCAGGTGGTGGATGTCGCCGTCGGGGTTTTGTTGCGCAGCAATGGTGAATTTTTGCTCACATCGCGTCCGCCCGGCAAGGTCTATGAGGGCTACTGGGAGTTTCCGGGCGGCAAACTCGAAGCTGGTGAGACGGTTGAAGCAGCCTTGCGCCGCGAACTGCAGGAAGAAATCGGTATCAACATCGGTGCTGTGCAAGCCTGGCGGGTTGAACTGGTGGACTACCCGCACGCCCTGGTGCGTTTAAATTTTTGCAAGGTCTTTGATTGGACCGGTGAATTGACCATGCGCGAAGGACAGGCCTTTGCATGGCAAACACTGCCTGTGAAGGTGCAACCGGTGTTGCCCGGCACCGTGCCTGTGCTGGCTTGGTTTGCCCGGGAGCGCGGCTTTATGGGGGCAACGCACCATGCCGGGCTGCAAGGCCAGGCGCAGCAGCACAAGCCTTGAAGTCCGCTGCAAGGACTCTCAGCTCAATTTAGTTTTGAGAAAGCTGGCAATGTCTGCCGCCGGCACCTGGCTGGACGCGGCATCGCGGCGGTGCTGGTACTCCACGTGGCCTTCTTTGAGGCCGCGGTCGCCGATGGTGACGCGATGCGGCACGCCGATCAGTTCCCAGTCGGCAAACATGGCACCGGGTCGCTCGCCGCGGTCGTCCAGAATGACGTCCACGCCGGCGGTCATCAGGGCTTCATACAAAGCCGTGGCGGCGCTTTGCACGTCGGGAAAGCGGTCCGGGCTGATCGGGCAAATCACCACGGTGAAGGGCGCGATGGCGTCGGGCCAGATGATGCCGCGCTCGTCATGATTTTGCTCGATGGCGGCAGCCGGCAGGCGTGTGATGCCGATGCCGTAGCAGCCCATTTCCATGAACTGAGGCTTGCCGTTCTCGCCCAGAAAAGTCGCGTTCATGGCCTGGCTGTATTTGGTGCCCAGATAAAAAACGTGACCCACTTCGATACCGCGCTCAATTGACAGCAGTCCTTTTCCGTCAGGTGACTTATCACCCGCCACCACGTTACGTATGTCGGCCACCAGGTCGGGCTCGGGCAGGTCGCGACCCCAGTTGACGCCGGTGAGGTGAAAGTCGACTTTGTTGGCGCCACAGACCCAGTCGCGCATGACGGCGACTTCGCGGTCCACCAGCAATTGCACAGGCTTGAGCAGATTGACCGGGCCCAGGTAACCCGGCTGGCAGCCGAAGTGTGCTTCGATCTCGGCCAGCGTGGCGAACCTGAAACCGGCCAGGCCGGCGACCTTGCCGACCTTGACTTCGTTCATGTCGTGGTCACCGCGCAGCAGCAGCAGCCACACCTGCGTTTTGACAATCTTGCCACCCTCAGCGATTTCGTCGGTGGCAAGCACCAGCGACTTAACCGTGCTTTGCAGGGGCAGGCCTAGCAGTTCGGCTACCTCTGCGCAGGTGCTCTTGCCGGGGGTGGAAGTTTTGGCCATGGCTTGTGTCGGGCTCCGGCGCGGGCCGGCCGGCGCCAATGCTTCGGCTTTTTCCATGTTGGCTGCGTAATCGCTGCCAGGGCAGTAGACGATGGCGTCTTCGCCGGTGGCCGCGATCACCTGGAACTCTTCGCTCAGGTCGCCGCCGATGGCGCCGCTGTCGGCGGCCACGGCGCGGTAACGCAGCCCGAAGCGGTCAAAAATTTTGCGGTAGGTGGCCGCCATGACCTGGTAGCTGGCTTTGGCGGCGGTCTGGTCGCGGTCAAAGCTGTAGGCGTCCTTCATGATGAATTCGCGCCCGCGCATCAGGCCAAAACGCGGCCGGCGTTCGTCGCGGAATTTGGTCTGTATCTGGTAGAAATTCTTGGGTAGCTGCTTGTAGCTGCGAATGTCCTGACGCACCACGTCGGTGATGACTTCTTCGCTGGTGGGTTGCACCACGAAGTCGCGGCCATGGCGGTCTTGAATGCGCAGCAACTCAGGGCCCATTTTTTCGAAGCGACCGGTTTCCTGCCAGAGCTCGGCCGGCTGAATCACCGGCATGGTCATTTCAATGGCGCCGGCGCGGTTCATTTCCTCGCGCACGATGGCTTCGACCTTGCGGATCACGCGCAGGCCCATGGGCATGTAGTTGTAAATGCCGGCACCCAGCTTTTTGATCATGCCGGCGCGCATCATGAGCTGGTGGCTGACGATTTCAGCGTCGGCGGGTGCTTCTTTGAGCGTGGAAATGAAGAACTGTGAAGCTTTCATGCGGGTATGTTTTCCAGAGGTGGGCGACTGCGGCCGGCAGCAGACTTGGCGCTTGGGCTTGTGCTGTGCATAATGGGCTCAGTTTAAAAAATTTGAGGTTTGATTATGCTCGACCGCGATGGCTTCAGGCCTAACGTCGGGATCATCTTGCTCAACCAGAAAAGTCAGGTGTTTTGGGGCAAGCG